>NZ_JBNDHS010000001.1:0-283461 GCF_056755095.1 Rhizobium sp. SVR5-9E
CGGCGTGTGATCGAAGCCGGCGATCAGGATTGCCGCGGGCTTCCATGACAGCAAGCCTCGGACGATCGTTTCCTCCAAGTCGATGTCATAATCGGTGATGCTGATGACAGGCTGGTAGTCGCTGCCGCGAAGCGCGGCGTGGACGCCCTGCAGAACCTCCGGGAAGACGATGTTCGAAAGTGACGGCACGACCACCCCGACCAGACGGGAATCAAGCGAGGCAAGTGACCCGGCGATCCGGTTGGGCACGTAGCCAATCGCACGCACGGCCTCCATCACCCGCTCACGCGTTTCCTCAGCCACAGGCCCCTTGTTGCGCATGATGCGCGAAACCGTCGATTCGCCGACCCCTGCGCGTAAGGCTACGTCCTTGACGGTCACCTTGCTCTTCCTGGCCGGCAGACGCTGCTTCTGCTGCATCGCTTTTTCGTTCCCCCTGCCCCTTGCAACTCAAAGCCCCAACGTGACGCCAACTGCGGCTTATATCAAGACGCTCAGTTCGACGAGCATGCGTTGAGCTGTCCGTGCGTGGACGGATAGTCTTCATTGAGCGGGGGCACTTTCCAAAGAATGGAGAGCGGTTTGCCGCTCTCCATCTGTCGGGGGGGTCAGTTGATCACGCGGATGACCTTCCGGGAGGAAGGCTCGACGATGACACGCTCGTGGTTGACGACAGCGTAGGCGTATTTCGGGTTCTCCGGGACGGGCGTGACCACCACAGTCTCAGGCAGCGGCTGGCCGACAACGACCTTCTCCCTGACGACGACAGACTCGCTCGGGATCGGCTGCTGCTGGACATAGGTCACAACCTGTTGTGGAGGGGGATCGATCATGGTTCCGACGATGGCGCCCGTGACGCCGCCAACAGCAGCCCCGACCGGCCCACCAACGATGGCGCCGGTGACAGCGCCGCCGGCAGCCCCGTTGACAGTCGACGATTGTGCGTAGGCAGTGCCTGTGAGCAGGCCAAGCGAGGCTGCGGCGAGGGCAATCATTTTGATTTTCATGACATTCTCCTTGTCTTCGTTCTGCCCTGGCCGGCCTCCTTGCGAGGAGCAAGCGGCAGAGCTAGTTCGAAAACGCGAGTTGCATCAAGCTGTTCCGGGATTGGACTTCGGTCCGGCGAGACGTCTGACCTTGGTCCTACGCGAACAAGATCAACGTCTGTTTGGTCCTTGATCTCACCTGTCGACTGCATCGCGCAGGGCCATCGCTGCCTCGGTGCGGTTGGAGGCCTTGAGCTTCGCCAGGACCTGCGTCATGTGATGCTTGATAGTCTTCTCATGAAGGCCAAGGTTCAAAGCGATCTGCTTGTTGGTAAGGCCCTGAGCGACAAACTCAAGCACCTCCCGCTCGCGGCCCGTAAGAAGATCCAGCGCTTTCCGTTTGGGAGCCGAGGATCCGAACTGCCCCAAGATCAGGCGGGCCGACAGCGTCGGTGCAACATAGCACTTTCCGCGCGCCACGCCGCGAACGATGTCAGCCAGTGCTTTCGAGCCGACGCCCTTGAGCGCGTAACCCTTGGCGCCACTGCTGAGCGCCTTTGACACGTCATCGCTTGCTTCGGACACGGTCAGCATGACGATTTTCTGGTTCGGCACGCGATCCAGGATCAAAGGGATCGCATCGATGCCGCCGCCCGGCATGGAGATGTCCATCAGGATCACATCGGGGCGAAGCTCTTCGGAGATCCGGATGGCGTCGTCTTTGCTACCCCCTTCGCCGACGATAATGAAGCCCATCTCCCCAAGGCTTCTGGCTACTCCCGCCCTGAATAGAGGGTGGTCATCGATCACCGCTAGGCTCGTATCTTCCATCGGGCTTTCTCCAGCTCCCATCCGCGGGGCGACGTTTTGGCCGTTGTACCTCTTGCGCATGTCTCCACCTCAACGAGCCCGCAGGCTCCCAATGCGATTTTCCCGACCCGCTAAACCGAGGCGGGTCGGCGACGTTCCTGACATCGAAGCCATCTCCCGAACCCTGCCGCCTGTGATGCGCCTTGTTGAGCGTCTCCTGGACAAAAAAGCACCAACGAGCAGCATCGTGGGGTAGACACGAAGCCGCCTGCGAGCAGAACTGCCTGGCGAGGGAGTGCGATAAGAAGTTCATCGACAATCACATGCTTATTAAAATGTCATCGCAATCCATCAGGCGGCCAGCCATAGAGCCGCATTCGGTTGCGCGACTTACGGCGACGACGGAAGCCTGAATTGTCCTCCCACGGAAAGCTGCATTACAACGCCATGTGGCTTTGATTGTTCCAGACTTTGGACCCTATCTTTCCGGATCAGTTGGAATTTCTTCAGAGGCCGAAGATTATCACGACGCAGTCGTACTGTATGCCCGTGGATTTTGTTGGTCTGTAGTCGTTCAATTGCCGAACGTTACTGCTTGGAATCTTGATATGCGTTCCGGTATCGCCAGTTGCCATTCAACATACAGGCGCCTCGGCTCGTGAAGAGACTAAGCGCCGGACGAATGACAAAAATGGGCTGCGGTTTCATAAGCCGTCGTGACGGCGCCGCCATGAGGCGCCCGGAGGCGGCAGTCTCCAGCTTAATGACGGCCGATGCGACATGCGGCTCAAGTTATTGCTAGTTGCCCGGCTTATCGAGCCCGTTTTGCCGCGCGACGAAATCTGCGAGGTGTGGCACATAGTCTTCCGGTCCGCCACCGCCGCCGGCCACTGCTGCGGCATAGGAATTTTTCACCGCACTCGCGAGCGGCGTGACGATGGTCGCGTTATTCGCCATCGATTCCAGATACTTTAGATCCTTGTAGGCGTTCGACAGCGTGAAGCGATGGGCATTCCGGTTGCCTTCGAGAGCGTAGCCCATGAAGGTCTGGTAAAATCCGCTATCCATGCGGCCGCCTCGAATGACGCTATCGAAGCGCTCGACGGAGATTCCAACCTTTTCGGAAAGGGCGAGCGCCTCGGCGAAGAGAGCGCCCATGCCAAGGGAGATAAAGTTGTTAAGAAGTTTCATACGGTGGCCGTCGGCAATGCCGCCGATGTGCACGATCTTCGCCGCCCAGGTGGAGATAACTGGCTGTATCCGCTGAAAAACCTCATCCCGCGCACCCACCATGCAGTCCAGCGTTCCCTCCCATGCCTCCTTCGGCGTGCGGCTCAGCGGCGCGTCTGCAAAGTGGACATTCTGCGCGGCGAGCATTTCTGCTAGGCGAACGGTGACCGTCGGATCTCCCGTCGAGCAGTCGACAATAGCCGTTTCCGCGACGAGCGCCGGCTTCATCTCCTCGATGACAGCGGAAACTTCCTTCGAGCTTGTGAGGCAGAGAAAGATAATCGTCGAATTCGCCGCCAGCTCTGTCAGCGATTTCGCCTCGGTCGCGCCTCGGGCAATCAAGTCCTCCACCGGTTTGCGATTGCGGTGAGCGATGGCTGTGAGCGGATAGCCCTTTTCGACGATGTTCTTGGCAATGCCGTGCCCCATCAGACCGACGCCGACAAAGCCGATCTTCTCCTGCATTTCAGCCATAGTGCTCTCCCGTAGTTGTGAAGTTCTGCCCGCCCGCAGGGTCCTAGGGAAGGTTGAAGCGCTTCCGCAGGTCATCCACCTGCTCCGGCGTCAGCATCCTTTTGGCGTGATGCTGCAGCATGAGAAAAAGCTTTGCCGTCTCTTCCAGCTCTTCTGCAGCGAACTGCGCACTTGCAAGCGTCGTCCCCGCAACAACCGGCCCGTGATTGGCAAGCAGCATGGCGTGATGGCGCCCGGCCAGCGACTTGACGGCATCCGCGAGCGCCATATCCCCGGGCGCGAAATAGGGAACAAGCGGCAAGCGCCCGACGCGCATGACGTAATAGGCCGTAAGCGGCGGCAGGACATCTTGCGGATCGATGTCGCGCAGAATGCTGACCGCAGTCGCATGGCTCGAATGGAGGTGGACAACCGCACCCGCATCGCCGCGCTCGCCATACATGGAAAAATGCAAGAACGATTCCTTGGTCGGCGCGTCACCGGATACAAGCCGGCCGGAAGCATCGAACAGCGAGAGCCGCGCCGGATCAAGCGACCCCATCGAAGCGTTCGTCGGCGTCATCAGCCATCCGCCATCAGGCAGACGCACTGAAATGTTGCCGGTCGAGCCGGAGGTCAGCCCGCGGTCGAAAAGCGATTGCCCCGTGCGGCATATCTCCTCGCGCAGACGATTGATCTCATGCATCGGAGGTCTCCGTTTCAAGCAGCGTCCAGGCCTTCAGGAAGAAGTCCGGGGCACCGAAATTGCCGGATTTCAGGGCAAGTGCAATGTCCGGACCGCCGATGCTGCGGGTCCATGGCACGCCCGGATCGATTTCAGGGCCGATCGACAGCGCCTTGACCCCGAGCGCATTGATCACGGCACCCGATGTCTCTCCGCCGGCGACGAGGAAGCGGGCAAAGCCATTCCCCAGAAGCCGCTGGGCAACCTCGGCAAGCGTCTGCTCGACAAGCGCCCCGGATTCATGGCGTCCCATGGCTCCCTGGATCCCAAGAAGCTCCTCTGGGCTGGCGCTGGAATAAATGAGCGGCGGCCGGTCGGCGGGCTGCGAAATCGCCCAGTCGGCGATCTTGGCAGCACTCTGGCTCCCGTCCGCAACCGCCGAAATATCGAGCCGGAGAGCCGCAATACCGGCATTGCGGGCCGCCTCTATCTGGCCACGGGTTGCGAGCGAACAGGATCCGGCAAGGATAACCGCTCGCCCGGCCGGCGCGGTCATGCGGGTCACTGCCTGCCTTGCCGGCAGTTTGCCGCTCTTTCTGAAATTCTCGGGCAATCCCATCGCGATGCCGGAGCCACCCGTGACAAGCTTCATGCCGTCGCAGGCAGCGCCGATCATACGCAGATCGGCATCCGACAACGTGTCGACGATAAGGATCCGGTTCCCCTTGGCCCGATGCTGCGCAAACGCCGCCTTGATGGCCGCTTCTCCCTTGGCGATCACCGGCCAATCCACGAGACCGACCGACCGTTTCGTCTGCCGCTGCAGCACGCGGACGAGATCGGGATCACGCATCGGTGTCAGAGGGTGGTCCTTCAGCGGGCTTTCCGACAGAAGACGATCGCCGACGAAAAGATGCCCCTTGTAGACCGTGCGTCCGGTTGCTGGAAAGGAGGGGCAGGCGATCGTCAATTCACCGCCGGTCAGATCCTGAAGAGCCTCTGCGACCGGCCCGATATTGCCTTGATCGGTGGAATCGAATGTCGAGCAATATTTGAAGAGCAACTGCTCGGCACCGGCGGCGAGCAGTTTGCGGGCTGCCGCTACCGAATCCCTGACAGCATCTTCGGCAGGGGCCGTTCTGGATTTCAGCGCGACGACCACCGCGTCGGCGGCCTGAAAATCACTCCCCTCCTCCGGCACGCCGATCAATTGCACGGTTCTCATCCCTTCGCGGGACAGCATGAGGCAAAGATCGGTGGCCCCAGTAATATCGTCGGCTACTGCACCGATGAGCAAATTATTTCTCCTCCTGTCAAGCCGGGTCGGCTGCGCCTTCCCAACGCGGATAAACCTTCCGACCTCGACCAAAATAGGTCTTGCAAACCGTTTTCGGGATAAGCTAACCATAGAGTGGCAGCGCTGTCATTACTTTTCCGCGCGCCGCAGGTCAAGCAATTGCCAGCTGCGCGGCAGTGAACGGAACAAGGGTCTGGAACATGAGCGAACGAGCAAGCTTGAAGGTCTGCGTCATAGGTCTGGGATCGATGGGCTTCGGTGTGGCCTCGTCGCTGCTGAGAAGCAGTTTCGAAACGAGCGGCTACGACATCAGCGCCGAGACGCTGGCGCGCTTTTCCGAGGCAGGCGGGCGGGCGGCCGCAAGCCCCGCCGAAGCAGCCGACGGCGCCGACGTCGTCGTGACGGTCGTGGTC
The DNA here is from genome assembly GCF_056755095.1 of Rhizobium sp. SVR5-9E. Lineage (NCBI taxonomy): Bacteria > Pseudomonadati > Pseudomonadota > Alphaproteobacteria > Hyphomicrobiales > Rhizobiaceae > Rhizobium > Rhizobium sp. SVR5-9E. The sequence continues at coordinate 5,875 of NZ_JBNDHS010000001.1, forward strand.
AACGGCGCCCAAACCGAAGCGGTCCTGTTCGGCGATGATGGTGCGGCGGGTAGAATGACGAAGGGCGGCACGATCCTTTCCTTTGCAACGATGCCGCCGCAGACTGCCGAAGATCTGGCGCGACGCGCAGCCGAACTCGGTCTCAGCTATATCGACGGACCGATCAGCGGCGGTGCGAAACGTGCGGCAGCCGGAGAGCTCACGGTGATGGCTTCCGGGCCTGCCGAGGCTTTCAACCATGCACGGCCGGTGCTCGATGCAATCGCTTCAAAGGTTTATGAACTTGGAGATCGGGCCGGGATCGGATCGTCTTTCAAGATCGTGAACCAGCTCCTTGTCGGCGTTCACATTGCCGCGGCCTGCGAGGCGATCACTTTCGCCAAGGCGCTGGGCCTCGATATTGACAAGGTCTATGAGGTGATTACTGCGTCTGCAGGCAATTCCTGGATGTTCGAGAACCGGGTCCCCCACATCCTTGAGGGCAACTACACTCCTCATAGCGCGGTGGATATCTTCACGAAGGATCTCGGAATCGTTTCGGACCTCGGGCGCGGGCTGAAATTTCCGCTGCCGATCACCTCCACGGCGCTTCAGATGTTTGTCATGACGGCTGCGGCCGGCATGGGGAGGGACGACGATGCCTCGGTCGCGAGGCTCATCGCGAAGGTGACCGGCATCGAGCTTCCCGGCGAGCCTAAGGGGAACTGATGCCGAAATTTGCTGCAAATCTCACGATGATGTTCAACGAGGTGGCGTTTCTCGACCGGTTTGCCGCAGCTGCCAAGGCTGGCTTTACGGCTGTCGAATTCCTGTTTCCCTACGACCATCCGCCAGAGGTGGTCGGCTCGCAGCTAAAGGAGAACGGCCTGACGCCAGCGCTTTTCAATCTGCCGCCCGGCAATTGGCAGGCGGGCGAACGCGGCTTGGCGTCGCTTCATGACCGGCGGAGCGAGTTCCGCGCATCGGTGGATATCGCTCTAACGTATGCGCGAAGCACCGGGGTTCGCAGGCTGCATGTCATGGGCGGTCTGGCTTCGCGCAAGGACCCGGCTGTGGTGGAGGCTTATCGCGATGCTGTGGCATTTGCCTGCGACCGGGCCGGACAGGAAGGCATCGATATCGTCATCGAGCCGATCAACCCGCGGGACATGCCGGGATACTTTCTTGACGACTTCGACTTTGCGGCCGATCTGATCGATGCATTGAACAAGCCCAACCTCAAGCTTCAATTCGACATCTACCATCGCCAGATCATTCACGGCGACGTGCTGACAGGACTTCGGCAGCTCATGCCGATCATCGGCCATGTGCAGATCGCCTCCGTGCCGCTGCGCAATGAGCCGGGAACGGGCGAGCTTAACGATTTGCGTGTCCTGAGGGAGCTGGATCTCCTCGGCTATAAAGGCTTTGTCGGATGCGAATACCGCCCCGCAGGCGATACGCCCGCCGGCCTCGGCTGGCGTGACGCATTTCAAAAATAGGCGGGAAGTCGCCCATAAAGGCCTTTGAGCGCTGGCGACCGGAATCCTCTCGCGTATTGATACAATCTCGAAAGCTTCGCGCAGCTTTTAAGCAACAAGCGAAATATACGAGATGCGCTCCTCATCGGCCGCGCGTATGAGCGCCGCTCTGACAGATTCCGGCGGGATTTCATTGTGCAAGGCCCGGAGGCAAGCCCTGACTGCCGTAACATATTCTTCACCATCATCGCTCGGCCAATCGATGATGAGGATCTCTGCCGCGTCTCTAACGGTCCTTACAATCTTGTACTTTGCTCTGCCCCTCATGACGAGCGTCAGAGCTGGAAACTGATCCGATGCGTGCAGTTTCATTACACTTGGCCCCCGTAGCGTAAGCATATTAGTAATTATGCAAATCCCGTTCCAATTGAGGCGACATCATGAATTCCGGCTCTCATCGCCCTTCTTCCACTCCTTTTCCAATCGGCAAAATTTAGCGCTATGGACTGCCTTGCGTATCAAGTTGCACCGGAGCGCGAGGGACGCTCGATCGCAGAGACATCGAGGAAAGAGCTGCTCTTTGGCTGCGGGATTCTGCCAAATATGAGTATTACATACGAAAGATTGCGTATTTCAGCCCCACCGCAATTATAGTAATGCTTCAAAATTGTTGATTTATTATTACAAATGGATAAATCTGAAATTGAACATGATCTTCTCATCTTTCATATCAATTTCGTGCTTACATGATAATCCGCGGACGTACCAATCAGTCTTACAGCTAGGTATCGTGGATCCGCCTCAGCCCGCCATGTCAGGCGGGCTTCTTCTTGATGGGAGATGCGGCGCGTGATGCGCACGGACTTCGATCTGGTCTAATCAATGGGAGCACGGACGGGATGCTTGTTCCCAAACCCATCCCTGCCGCTGCGATGGCTATCTGAACCTGCAAGGGGTGAGAGATGAGAAAGCGAATTAGGAAGTCATCACTCCGGCACAAGAAGACAACCGTCAGACGTCGACCGCGCACACCTATTTCAAAACGCGGCCGAAAACGGCTCGTTCGCCCGAAATGACGAGAGCATCCATCCGACCCTGCCGCGTTCTGGCGACGATTGCATTGCCCGCAAAAATATCCTTGAGAGTCCTGAAACGTACTAATCCTTTTGGGCTAGTTTGCCCGAACTAAGCCTTCTGGCAATGTGGCCTCGGAACAGGGCATAGGTCTGGGGTAATTCCAGTTCCACGCTGAAGGGTTTAGAAGGCAACCCCTGAGGTGCAGCTCGGGCTCGCTTTACTTTGTAAGGCGAGCCCTTGTTGTGTTCCGCCGGTGAAAGCGTTGCGCGATTCAAAGGAATGGCGAACCGAGCGGGAATTGCCATGCGGACGGTGCCCTATCACCCTCGGCCGCAATATTGGCGCGGTACCGACCCGTCGCATTTCCCTTGGAACTTTGACGCCGCCGGAGGGTTGAACCTTGGTCGATAACAGAAGCAAAAAGGAGAATTCGATGCTTCTCAAGATCATAGCAACCACGGCTCTCGCGGTCGGTCTAGCGACCTCGGCTATGGCACAATCGGCGAGCGGCTCCGGCAGTGCCGGAGCTAGCGGCAGCGTTGGGGGCACATCCGGCTCAGCTGGCGCATCTGGCTCAGCAACCGGCGGAGTTGGAACTGGCTCGACCAACAGCGGCTCGATGAACAATAACACCGGCAACCCGGCAGTTATTGATCCCAACATGACCAACAGCACGACCAACAACCCAACCAGGTCGCCCAATTCTTCCGACTGCACCCAAGCCGCAAACCCGAATGCTAACACAAACAGCGGCACCGCTCGGACTATGGACAACCCAAATTGCCCATAAGCTGCCCAGGCTCACGCCACATGAAAGGACCGGTTCTATCCGGTCCTTTTCATAGGGGTACACGGTCCCGACTTTGAAACTCCGCCCACCTGAGCCGACGGAAAAGCTACGGTCGGCTCGCCTGCGGCAATAACGTCACTTACGCTTCACTCTTTGTACGATCGTTGGCCGCCTGCGCAATACGCGCGGCGCGTAGTCGCGCGGTTTTCTCCTCGCGCCTGCGCCGTTCTTCTTCAGCGGCTTCAACAGCGATTTTGTTGGTGTGCTCGAACGCCTCGATACGCTGCTGGACGGTTGGCGTTCTCCTGATTCTACTTACCATGATGCTCACATTCCACGCTTGGACATAGCTCCTACGACCCGGCGCAAAGAGACGGAGCGGCGAAGGTCGCAAAGCTTGGGCGATGGCCGCTAAATGAGGACTGAATTCCTATATTTCAAGGTGTCCAGGCGCATTGTCGTGTGGGCTGAGATCGAAAATCTCCGGCAAACCGTATCTTGCACCGCCGGCCCGTTGTACCCGGTGACTGGCTCGGCTCAATTAGCGCCTTTGCGACTATCCAGAATATCGAGCCCGCGTTGGTATTTGCTGGCGTCGCGACCGATCTGCTCGCACTGCCACCGATTATCTTCAAGATCGGCGCGCTTGACCGGTCTCGCCAATGGGTTGGAAATCGCTCGCCGGACAAAATCCTCGTAGTCCTCATCTGGCCGCCGGGTCAGGGCGTCAACGGCGGAGAGGATTGCGCCGGGAAAGCCATCCTGCTTGAGGCGGTCAAGTGTCCAGCCGCGACCCTTCTCAACAACATCATGAAGGTAAGCGACGGTCTTTTCGTCGTCTCCGCTTACGGTCTCCGCTACACGGCGGGTATGGTCGAAAAACGGATTGCCGATCTTGTCGCTCTGCCCGTCGTGCGCTTCGGCGGCGATCGCAATAGCCTGGTCAAGATGGCGCATTTTGACCGTTGCCCTTTCCGCGCTTCATCGGCGTTTTTCGCGGCTCTTTGGCGTTGGTGGCCGTGTCCGAACGCTGCTTGGATGCCGTGGTTGCCGGGCGGGTGGCGCCGCTCGCGCGAGCGCTCTTTGCTCGTCCGCCAGATTTGCTCGCTTGCTTCTCAGCCTTTACCGTTGTGCGTTCGATCTCCTCGAGCGCCTTTATCCAGTGGGACAAATCCTTTCCGTGCGGGCGCCCCTCCTGCTCCCAGATCTCGTAAGCGCGTTTACGTATCTGTGCCTCTCGCTCATTACCCATAGTTTCCTCCTGCCGCTCTCGTCTGATCGAGGTAGCGTGATTTGGCCGGAAGAAAAGCCGCAGCCCGTAGATTTTATTGTGCCGGCGCCGCGGCCATTTTGCGGCGCTGATCTCAGTAGGTAACGACGAAGTCGAGACTACTGCGGAAGAACCTTTATGAAGACTTCGCCCGCGTTCGGCGTCGTCGTCGCTTTAAAACCGGCGGCTGACCTGCCTCGACGCTCGGCGGTGCGCTGTCTTCGATGGCTGCCGTTGTCTCGTTGTCCGCTATTTCTGGAAGTGCCGACTCCGAAGGCCTTCCCCTTTCGTGCTGAGCGCGATCTTTGAGGAGGGCGAGATAGCGCTCGCGGGCCTCCGGCATTGTCATTTCTCCATTGATCCAGGATTGGATCAATGCCGCAAAGGCGGGGTCGGGGTCGATTTCAAGCCCCAGTCTCCGCGCACGCTCAAAGGCCTTCACTGCAGCCGCCCGGCGCCTTTCAATGGTCATGTGGAGCTCCAATTCTTATCGAACTGAAGATGCCATGATCCGGCGCAACCGCCTATATGCCTAGTTTCGAATATAGGGAAAAAATGGAAGAATGGACGGCCGCGCCCCCCAATTCGATCATCATGCCTGGAAGCCGCGGGCTATTTATCGTGCGGCTGAGTGAGGCCTTTCCCGGCTCGATCAGCTTGCCGGAGTGCTGCGCCAGAACCGCTGCCTTCAGTGTTCGCGCCGCGTTACGCACCTCCTCCTGCACGGCCAAATCGGCATCCAGCTCATCATGCGAGGTCGCGTATGGCTTCCAGTATCCGATGTAGCGGTCAAGCTCGGCGAGCGGTCCGGCGGAGAGCAGGACGCGATGAGCCGATTCCGCCATAAGCTCTGCTAGCGCATCGCCCCGATGAGCCGCTTGAATTCGCGCTCCGGAGCGCCATAGGCGTCACCGGCAAACGCCTCCAGACCGGCCCGGTCGCGGACTGTAACCAGCCCTCTTTCAGCGACGATGAAGCGGTAACCCTCCAGCATGTGGAGTGCTGTCGTAACGCTCGGGCGCCGGACATTGAGCACCTCCGCCAGAAAATCATGCGTAAGCAGAAGACGATCCCCCACCGTGCGGTCATGCACCATCAGTATCCATCGCGCGAGGCGCTCGTCGATCCGATGCGTCGCGTTCGAAAGAGCGGTGTAGGCGGTTTGCACGAACAAGGTTTGCGCATAGCGGCTCAAAAGCTTGCGCATGGAATGGCTCTGTTTAAGCGCCTCGAACAGGTCATCATTTCTGATCCTATGGCCATATCCTGCGATTTGCATGAATACCTTGAAGGGTGCCTGGTTATCCTCAAAAAGGCTATTGGGCGGTGACATTCCCTCGGCTCCGAAAATCCCGACTTCGGCGGTTTGCCCGGAAGGAGACATACTGATGATTGAGCCTATGCCCGCCTCCAGAAAGAAGCTGTATTCTTGAGGTTGGTTGGGCTCGGAGAGGATGAAAAGGCGTGGCAGATCGACGGGCTCCAGCTTTGCCAGCAATGGTTCGCGGTCCTTCTTCTCGAGAAGACTGAGGATCCTGTTGAACATCGCCTTCCCCTCCCTGAGACTGAACAGTAAACAACTCCCTCCCGCAGGATTGAACTGCAGGAAAACCGGAAAGTTCCGCCTTCGCCGACCTGTCGATGGTACCAAAGGTTCGACAGTCCTTTCTGAGGCAGGGCCGTTCCCAGCAACAACCGCGTGAGCCGCCCCACATAAACTCGAGTAAATCCTATCGCTCCGACTACAGATGTCGTATTACTATAGTCTTTTTCACTATAAGAAAGAACGTTCGATGCGTTAAAGGCATTTGTTTCGATCGATCTCTGTGCAAAAATCGAAAACCGGGTAAAGATGCGTCGCATCTCCTTGTCCAAATATTTCTAGGATTAAGAGCGGACGATGAAAATCGGCGTGTTGATTCCGGAGTTTCCGGCGCAGACACATATCTTCTTCCGGCGCGAACTCGACGCGCTGCGCGAATTTGGGATCGATACCGAAACCATCTCCACCCGCCTGCCGCCGGCGGTCCTCATGTCGCATAGCTGGGCGAAAGAGACCGCGGAGCGTACGACATACCTCACGCCGCGCGGCATTCCGGACATCGCATCGGCCATTGCCGAGCTCGCTGCAGCCGGGCCCGTCGGGCTTGCCCGCGCCGCCGCTTCCATCGCGCGCGCGGATGGGCTCGGGCTCATGGGCAAGGCCCGCCTGATGGCGCTCGCGGCCATGGGGGCGCGGCTCAAGCGCGTCGCACACGACCGCGGCATTTCGCACGTACATGTCCACTCCTGTGCCGACTCGGCGCACCTCGCGATGTTCGCGCACCTCCTGGGCGGACCTTCGTACAGCATCACACTGCACGGCTCGCTTAGCGACTACGGTCCCAACCAGCGCGAAAAGTGGCGCCACGCTGCCTTTGCCGTGGTCATCACCGAGCGCCTTCTTGGGGAAGTTCGGCAAGAGCTCGCAGGTAGCCTGCCGCCTACCATCGAGATCGCACCGATGGGTGTAGAAACGGAACGATTCGTACGCTCCACCCCCTATCGCGCATTTTCGGGAGACAGTCCGTTGCGCGTGTTCTCATGCGGCCGGCTCAATCCGTGCAAGGGCCACAGCGATCTTATCCGCGCGATCGCTGAACTGCGCGCGCGCGGTTTCGACGCCCGTCTCGATATCGCGGGCGAAGACGAGCTTGGTGGAGGAGGCTATCACCAGGAACTCGCCGCCGAGATAAAGCGGGCGGGACTGGACCACGCCGTCACGCTGCTTGGCGCCGTGTCGGAGCAGCGCGTGCTGAAGGGGCTTGAGGAGGCGCATGTTTTCGCGCTCGCAAGCCTGGCCGAACCCTTGGGCGTCGCTATCATGGAAGCGATGGCCCTTGGCACACCCGTCGCCGTTACCGGCGCAGGCGGCGTGCCCGAGCTCGTGCGCGACGGTCAAGATGGGCTGCTCGTGCCGCCTGCTGACGCCACAGCCATGGCCGACGCCATCGAACGGATTGCACGGGACGTGAATTTGGCCTCAAGGCTTGCAAACTCGGCGAGAGCGCGCGTCGTTGGCAGCTTCGACAGCAAGCGCAGCGCGTCCCTGATCGCGACGTACGTTCACCGGCGGCCGTCCGCGAATTCTGTTTAAGCCGCTCGATGCCGACATTTGCCGCGAGCCTTATGGCGCCCAGTCCTCTGCCAGAGGTTCAGCGCGTCCTCTGTTGCGGGAGCGCCCTCCCCATCAGCCGCGCCAGCCGCTCGGCAAAAGCGCGAGGATCGATCGGCTTATCGCCGTCCAGTACGCGTGCCTGGTCGAGCAGGAGAAAGGCCGCATCTTCGCGAAGAGATGAATCGATCGTGTTCGCCGCGAGAGCTTTGATCATTGGATGATCAGGATTGATTTCCAGGATCGGCTTCGCAGCGGACTGCAATCGGCCAGCGCCCTGGAGGATTTTCTCAAGCTGGCGGTCGTAACCCTGCTCGGAGGCGACCAGACAGACAGCACTTTCCGTCAAACGATCCGATGCGCGAACATCGGAAATCTCCTGCCCCAGCTTATCCTTGGCAAAAGCGATGAAGTCCCTGATGTCGGACGGCGTTTCCTCGCTCGCAGCTGCTTCTCCATCGACCTTTTTGAATTGGGAGAGATCGGCAGAGCCTTGAGTGATCGACTTGAAGGCCTTCCCCTCGAACTCCGGCGCGTTTGTAACCCAAAAGCTGTCGACGGAGTCCGTCAGGAGCAAAACTTCGATGCCACGAGCCCTGAAGCCTTCGAGCTGCGGCGATGCCTTCAGCTGCTCAGGGCTGCTGCCCGTCCAATAATAGATAACGGTCTGGCCTTCCTTGGCATTCTTCACATAATCCGCAAGCGACCGATAACCCTCGCCGGATGCGGTGGTGCGGAAGCGAGAGAGCGCCATCAGCTGCGTACGCCGTTCGTAATCCTCGTAGATGCCTTCCTTGATAACACTGCCAAAGGCTTCCCAGAGCTTGATGAACGCGTCGCCATTGCTTTCGGCAAGCTTTTCCATGGCGGTGATGACCCGGCTGGTCACGCCCTTTCGGATGGCCGACAGGATCGGGCTTTCCTGGATCATCTCGCGAGAGACGTTGAGCGGCAAATCGGCGCTATCAACCAAGCCGCGGACGAAGCGGAGATATCGTGGCAGAAGCTCGGCCTCATCGGTGATAAAGACGCGCTTGACGTAGAGCTTCATCCGGCCCTTGCGGTCGGGATCGAAGAGATCGAAGGGTGGGGAGCCGGGAACGAAGGCAAGTGCAGTATATTCGTGCCTGCCTTCGGCACGAAAATGCACGTTAAGCGCTGGTTCATCGTATTGACCGGAGATGCCGCGATAGAAGTCCGTATACTCCTCGGGCGTGATATCGGTTTTTGACTTTGCCCAGAGGGCTGTCCCGTCGGTCAGTTGCGCCGGCTCGTCACCCGGCTTCACGACGATGCCGATGGGCACCGGCACATGACCGGACTGCTCCTTGACGATGCGCTCGACGCTCCAGCGGGACGTATAGCTCTTGGCCTCCTCCATCAGATGCAGGGTGATGCGTGTCCCCCGGGCGGGAGCATCGCCCGCATCCACGGGAGCGATCCGATAATTCCCCTTGCCTTCCGACGACCAGAGCCAGGCCTCGTCTGCGCCAGCGCGACGGGAGACGACGTCGACGTGATCAGCCACCATGAAGCAGGAATAAAAACCCACGCCGAACTGCCCGATCAGCTGAGCCCCTTCGCCAGCCCTGTCAGCTTCGATGCGCTCCATGAAGGCACGGGTCCCGGACCGAGCGATGGTGCCGAGTGCTTCGATCAGCTCGTCGCGGCTCATGCCGATGCCGTTGTCTTCGACAGTGAACTTACGGCCTTCCTCATCGAGCGAGATCGTAATCCTGCTGTCGGTATCACCGGCAAGAAGTGCCGGATTTGCAATCGCCTCGTAACGCAGCTTCTCGCAGGCATCGGCGGCGTTTGAGATCAGTTCGCGCAGAAAGACGTCCTTATCCGAATAAACGGAATGAACCATCATGTGCAGAAGGCGAGCGACGTCGGCCTCAAAGATGTGGCTCTCAGCTGGCTTTTCTGCGGTAGTCGTCATGTTTCGGAGCTCTCCTGAAGAGTGTGAAATCGCACGAAAAATGGCAAACGACGGCCCGAAATTCAAGACGACCGTCCCGGCCCTCAACAATCGTGCCCTTCACGATCTTCTGCGGCGAGCGAATGCGCCCTCTCTTCGCTACGAGGCAGAGAGATCCCCAGCGACCTAGACGGTGATGATCGCGACAGACCGCTCCATCTATCGAAGCATACGCAGATCGGCCAATCTCTCCGGCAGTTCATCGACCAAACGGCGATAGCGGCTGCGGCGAGGTACGGCTGTTGCCCGACTAACGAGAAGGGCCACTACCGAGGCGGCTGCGGCCGCAATCAGAAGCGCCGGTACCGGACGGAGTCTAACCGTTGCTTCAGTTTGCTGTGGAATTTCGGCCGCCCGCCTTGTCACCTTCTTTGCAATTTCGACAACCTTAGCCTTCAAGCTGTCGATTTCCTTGCGAAGAGCGCCTATGTCCCCCTCCGAGTCGCTTTCAGGCTGCGGAGCGCTGACAACCTTCTTGTGCTTGTCGATGATCCGCGCTCCCATCGCAGCGGTCTCGCCGGTTTTCCCCTTGCGCACTGGCATGAATTTCTCTCCTTCGCATATCTATCTGCTTCTGCGTTGGGATGCGATCAGGGCAACTGCAGCGGTGGCTATCCCGCTCAGCGAAGCATGGCGAAGCATCCGGGCAACGATCGACGTCACCGCCATCGCGCCAAAGAGCTTCAGCCAAGGATATTGGCCTAGCTGCGCATGTGCACTGTCATCGATCCATTTGGCTTCTGCCCGGACGGCGTTTTGGGACGCTTGAGCCGCCGCAGTGGCGTGCCGCCGCAGGTCTGCTACCCGCTGTCGCAGAAGCGCGACTTCCACCCTCAGATGCTTCCGCGATTGAGCAGCCGCACGACGAGCGGTCTCGAAGTCGTTTGCGCCCGTTTCCTCGACTCCGAAGACAGCCTCCCCGACCAGACCGGAGCTTGCTGCTTCCTCCGCCGACGAACGCTGCGTCCACGATTCAGGTCCGTGTCCCATTTCGTCCTCCCCTTGTATTCCTGCAAGTGTCGCGGTTCTGGCGCGACACACTTCAATTCAAACCGCGATGCCGAAACCACTCACACGGACGAAATCACCCGGCATCGCGTTGGTTGAAACCCCTTTGAAAGATAGTTGTTCCCTGTCTCGGGAAGAGCGAAATGCGATGCAGGTTACGCCAAAACTCTCGTTGTCAGCCCGCTCTGATGCTGAATTCCGACGGCGCCTCGTCAATCGCGATCGGCTGCACCTCGACGTTGGACACTGCGGCGCCGCGGGGGCCTTTCCGAAACTCGCCCAGCATGGCGGAAACCGCAGGGGTCTCGCCCGCAATCAAGGCTCTGACGGAGCCATCAGCCTCGTTGCGAACCCAACCTGTCAATCCGAGACGCCGAGCCTGGTCGCGCGCCCAGAGGCGGAAGCCTACGCCTTGTACCCTTCCGGTTATTCGCACCAACGCTGCCTGGCGATCATCCGTCATAGCCCTCTCCCTCGGCTCGTGTCCGCGTGAGTGCGGAAAGGTCGCTTCCGCCGTCCAAGCTTACGCTATTTTGGGTGGCGGATCAGCCGCCGATGAGCGCTGGCCGCGACGCACGGGCTGCCCTTCGTTGTCAGCAGTGCTCGTTGCTCAGCTCGAAGGCGGCCGAGAGCCGCGTGCCGCTTGAATTGCAGCATGGCCGCAATAGGTGTTGCTTGAGGAGGGATGTTCATGAACATCGTGACATCGGCGCTGCCATCTCGGATGAAGGCTGCGGTGGTTACGGGCGCTGGCCAGATGAGAGTCGACACCCTGCCGCTTCCCGAACCGGCCGCCGGCCAGGTGCGCGTCGCACTCGAAGGCTGCGGTGTCTGCGCTTCGAGCCTCACACCGTGGGCCGGGGCCGAATGGATGAAGTTTCCGACAGAACCTGGCGGCCTGGGACACGAAGGCTGGGGCGTCATCGACGCCGTCGGGGCAGAGGTCGAAGATCTTTTCGTCGGGGATCGCGTTGCAGCGCTGAGCGATCACGCCTATGCGACCCACGACATTGCCGATAAGAATGCCGTCATCCGACTGCCAGACCAACTGGCCGGCCAACCCTTTCCGGGAAAGCCGCTTGGCCGCTCGATGAACATCTTCAAACGCAGCCTGATCCGAACCGGCCACACCGTCGCGGTCGTCGGCATCGGCTTCCTCGGCGCACTGCTGATGCAGCTTGCGGTCTCGGCCGGGGCACGGGTGATCGCCATTTCCCCTCACCAGTTCTCGCTGGCACTGGCAAGGCGCGCGGGTGCATCCGAAACCATCCCCATGCATGACCACTCCCGGATCATCGACGAGGTCAAAGCGCTCACCGATGGCCGCTTCTGCGACTGCGTTATCGAGGCCGACGGCGGGCAGTGGCCGCTCGATCTCGCCGGCGAACTTACGAAAGAACGCGGACAGCTCATTGTTGCCGGCTATCATCAGGGCGATGCACGGCAGGGTAACATGCGGCTTTGGAACCAGCGGGGATTCGATGTCATCAATGCCCATGAACGCGACCCTGCCGTTGGTGTGCAGGACGTTCGCGATGCCGTCGAAGCCGTTCAGGAAGGGCAGCTCGATCCCTCAGGTCTTTATACGCACCACTTTCCACTGGAGCGGCTCGACGAGGCGCTCGACATGACGCGTGACCGGCCTCACGGATTTCTCAAGGCATTGATGATCTACCTCTGAGTGAGGGTTTCAAGCGCGAGAGGCCTAGTAGCCGTATTCCGGCCGCTGCAGATCAGGATCAAGCCGTCAGCTCTTCCACGCGCTTCAGGTTGAGAACCGCCTTGATGGGCAGGTGGTCGGAGGCAACGCGGGCGAGCGGAGTATCGTGTGCCTCGACCGCGGTGAGCACGCCTTTGCGATTTGACATGATGCGATCGAGTGCCAATACAGGCAGGCGTGCCGGAAAACTCGGAACGGCAGCGGGTTGCGAGTGGAAAGCGGATTGAAGCGTGTTCAGCGACGAGCGGTCGCCCAGCCGCCATTCGTTGAGGTCACCGAGCAGAACCGTCGTCACCTCCGTACGATCCGCCATCAGCTCGACCAGCATTTGCGCCTGTCGTGCACGCGAATGGTGCAAAAGCCCGAAGTGCGCGGCAATGATGCGAAGCTCTCCGCCGTTCTCCAAAACCAGTTCCGCGACCAACGCACCACGAGGCTCAAGACCGGGCAGTTTGATCTGGTGCACGTCGCGCACCAAACCTTTCTTGAAAAGCACGACATTTCCGTGCCAGCCGTGCGCCTTTGACATGCCAGAAATCGGAACCGGAATAAGCCCTGTCTCGCGCTCAAGCCGCGCCAGGTCAAGGATACCGGTGCGTTCGCCGAAACGTGTATCGGCCTCCTGGAGAGCGATCACATCCGCGCCGATCTCGTGGATTACGCGGCTTGTCCTCTCAGGATCGCGGCGCCTGTCGGCGCCTACGCATTTATGAACGTTGTACGAGGCGATCAGTGTGCCCTCGGATCGAGGCTTTGCCTCTGCAAGCACGGCATCAAGCCGCTTTTTCCGATTGCGGATCGACGTCAGAATGCTGGCGGGGAGATTGTCTTTTCGGGCATGCATCGGAGATTGCGTGTGCTCCGTTGATCCAAAATGGCTAAGCCGGGGAGTATAGGCCGAACAGAGAAACTTGCCACGGTTTAGGCTGACAAAAAATCAGAGGTAAGGCGATCCCAGCCACAGAATCTTTTCAACAAGGCGCACCGGGAAAGGCCGCGCCCGCAGGCCTTTCAAGGTGACCGGCACCGCCGATTTGAGCATCTCGTCTATATGCTCGTCGATTTCCGTCGCAAAGCCTTCGTTCAGCACTTCGAGATCCACTTCGAAATTCAGCCGAAGCGAGCGAGGGTCGAGATTGGACGAACCGACATAGGCCCAGACGCCGTCAACCGTCAAAAGCTTCGAATGGTTGAAGCTGCCGGTAGCGCGCCAAATGCGGCAGTAATTCTTGAGGATCTGGTCGAATTGCGCCGTCATCGCCCGATCGACCAGCAGGAGATTGTTGACCGCCGGCACGACGATATCGACCTCGACGCCGCGTCTGGCGGCCGTCGTCAGCGCGCTGATCAGTTCGCGGTCCGGCAGGAAATAGGGCGACATGACGCGGATCGATTTCCGCGCAACGGAAAACGCACCCATGAGCATCTTATGGTTGGTCTCCAGGCTGCGGTCCGGTCCGGACGCCACGACGCGCATGAAGACGGGATCACCCGGCCGGCGTTCCGGCGTCTCGACTCGCCACGCCTCCTCGTTCAGAACCTCGCCCGTGGTAAACCGCCAGTCTTCAGCCGCGACGTCGAAGAGATCGGCAACCGCAGAACCCGTAACCGCGAAATGCGTGTCGTGCGCAAAATCGTCACCGACAAACGCCTGAGAGAATCCTTCGCGGATATTCATGCCGCCCGTAAGCGCCAGGCGTCCATCGACGATCAGAATTTTGCGGTGGGTCCGGAGATTCGCATAGGGCAGCCGCAAGCCCATGATGACATTGCCATTGAAGACGGAAACTCTCACGCCGCCGTCGCCGAGATAGCCGAGAATGCTCGGCACGGAATATCGCGCACCGACCGCATCAATCAGCACGCGCACCTCCACTCCCCGTTTCACCGCCGTAATCAGCGCGTCGGCGATTTCGATGCCGACTTTGTCACGGTCGAAGATATAGGTCTCGAGCAGAATGCTGCGCTCGGCTGTGTCGATCGCGGCCTTCATTGCCGCGTAGGCATCGTCCCCGGTTTCCAGGACGTCGATCGTATTGCCAGTCGTCAGCGGATTGTTGGTGATGCGATCGCCGAGCGTTTGCAAGGCCGCAAAGCGCCGCCCGTAGCCGCTGATGACGGTCTCCGGCTCGGCATCGAAACTCTCAAGCTCATCGAGAGTCTCTGAAGGTAGGAGAGCATCGCGGCGCAGGCTGAGCGATTTCCGGCGAATGCGGTTGATACCGGCGATGGCGTAAAGCACCGCTCCAACAATGGGAGACAGGATGATGACGCCGACCCAGCCGATGGCCGCGCGCACCTCCTCCTTCGTCATGGCGGCATGGATCGCCGCGGCGGCGCCCATAGCAAGCGATATGACGAATAGAATATGCGGCCAGTAGGTCGATATGAGATAAAACATTGGAAGAAGATATAACGGCAAAGCGGTGGCGTTCAAATCGCCACGGCTCGACTGAAACGCGAAATTTTTTGCATCGTTATTTCCAGCAGATCAGGATCCAGGTGCCGGCTTGTTCCTGTGCCGGAACAAACCTCTTCCGGATTGGTTCAGGCCAAAGACAAAAGGAGGAAGCCTGATGAATGTCGCGCCGAAGCTCGGGCCGGCTTTCGCACTGGAGAACGCAGACGCCAAAGACCTCGACGAGCTGAAGGCCCAGGCCAAGCACTGTACTCGCTGCGACCTCTACAAGTACGCGACCCAACTCGTCTTCGGCGAAGGTCCGGCCACAGCAGAGATCGTGCTGGTGGGGGAGCAGCCCGGTGACAAGGAAGACCTCGCCGGCAAGCCTTTCGTCGGGCCAGCCGGACTTCTGCTCGACAGGTGCCTCGACGAGGCGGGGGTCGATCGGTCCCGCTGTTACGTCACCAATGCCGTCAAGCACTTCAAGTTCGAGCAGCGCGGCAAGCGGCGCCTGCATTCCAAGCCCAATGCCGGGGAGATCCAGCGATGCGCCTGGTGGCTCGGCGCAGAACTCGAGATCCTGCAGCCAAAACTTGTCGTCGCGTTGGGCGCCACGGCGCTTTATTCGCTCCTCGGTCCCAAAGTGAAGCTCACCCCCGAGCGGGGGCATGTTCTTCGGCTGGCGAACCATCCACCGGTTCTTGTGACCATCCACCCGTCCTATCTCTTGCGTATCCGCGATGAGGACGATGCCCTCGCCAACCGGAAGAAATTCGTGCTCGATTTAGAGCAGGCTGCCGCATTTCAGAGCACCTGACTGCCTATTTATGCTGCAGCGCAAAAATATACCATGCAGCGTGTCAAATTCCTCTTGAATATCACCCTTTCCTCTGGAACCATCGCAACCAGTCTAGCGTTTGATGGCAGGATGGGACTGGAGATCAGCGATGACCGAAACTCGAGAAGAGTGGATTAAAAAGCGCGCATATTCCCTCTGGGAAGAAGAGGGACATCCTACCGGGCGCGATTCAATACATTGGGAAAAAGCGAGGAAAGAGCGTGAAACGCTCGAACGCTCTGCCGCGTCCAAGGATGGGTCAGAAGTCAAGAGCAAGGCAAAGCGCAATCCGACAGCTGGCGCAAAGAACAGCGCGACAGCAGCCGCAAAGGCCAAGAGCGTTGCCACCAAGAGCGGCGAAAAGCCGGCTCCAAAACGGGCCGTCAGCCCTAAATCGGCCTGAACACATTCGATGCTGAATTCTACCCGCGCGGACGCTGCGAAGGCGGCGTCCGAGAGAGTGTCATACATTTGAATTACTTGTACTTTATGGTCGTACAACAGATGACTCAGGGGGATTGGTCAGCTGAATGAAGACGACTGCGTGGGACCTCCCGAAAAATATCGGTACATGGCGGCAAATCGTGGAACCAATTTTTGCCTCGGCGGTTGATGGCAAAAATGGGAGGCATGCCGTGAACAGAGGCTATTTCAACGCCATTCTCCTGTCCCTGATCGTAGCGGGTTGCTACATGTTTATAGCGCCGGTTTAAGAGATGCTGATCCTGTCCTTCGCTGCCTTTCTTTATCTGGCTCTCGCGCTGGGTCTCGTGCTGGCAATCGACAATCTGGTCGGCTTCGTATTTCCTGAAAACTCTGCCAAGCCAGGCCGGCTCGTTGATCTCAGCAAGTCATTCGCTATCCTGCATCGGCGCTCTGGCCGCTAGCCTCTAAGGCAACCCTCCAACGTCTCAAACTCCCTTTTCGGCATACCCGGCATTTGCGGCTGCTTCTGTTCGCCGGAACTTTTCCCGGTTTTGCAGGGTTGATCCTCTTGGCAGCCAAGAGGAGTGAGATCATGCCAAGAGGTGACAAATCAGCCTATTCGGACAAGCAGAAGCGTAAGGCCGAACACATAGAGGAAGGTTACGAGTCGCGCGGAGTTTCCGAAAAGGAAGCGGAGCGTCGAGCCTGGGCCACGGTGAACAAGGAAAGTGGCGGCGGGAACAAGTCCGGTTCGGGCCGCGGCAAGAAGGATACACACGAATCCTCTGAAAAAGGCGGCCGCAAGGGCGGCGCTGCATCCGCGTCCCGCTCGGCAACGGAACGGTCCGCATCCGCGAAAAAGGCTGCGGCAACGCGCAAGCGCCACGAGCAGCATACCCATCACTGAAACGGCATGCCGTTCTTCGATCAAGGAGTTTTTTCCATGACCAAGGCGACGAAAAAGAAATGGTCGCAAGATGTGACCGAACACAGCAACGCCATGGACCTCAAGGAAGGCGTCTTCAAGTCTAGCGATCCCAAGAAGATCGCTCACTCCGTCAAGCAATCGGCGGAAGAGAGCCACCGCCGCAAGTCGAGCCCCTTTCGCTCCGCCATGTCGATGCTGAGTTTCTACATCAATCGCGCCGGCGACCAGTTGACGAAGAAACAAAAGGGCACACTTGAAAAGGCAAAGGACGAATTGCGGAAGGATTTCGGCCGCGAGCCCAGACACTGAGGGGATGGATGGCATTCGAGCTTTATTATTGGAACGGCATCCAGGGCCGCGGCGAATTCGTCCGCCTGGCACTGGAGGAGGTCGGCGCAGCCTATATCGACGTCACGCGCGAATCCGGCCCCGGCCGCGGAACCGGCGCGATGATGCGGCTGATGCGCAGCAGCAGCGAGTCCCACATTCCATTTGCTCCGCCGTTCCTGAAGGACGGCGAGCTGATCATCTCGCATGTCGCCAATATCCTCTTCTATCTCGGCCCGAAGCTGAACCTCGCGCCGAAGGACGAGGGGCTCCGCTACGTGCTGAATGGTTTGCAGCTGACGATCACGGACTTCGTCGCCGAAGTGCATGATACGCACCACCCGATCGCCACCTCGCTCTACTACGAGGATCAGAAAGAGGAGGCAAAAGCCCGTTCTGCCGAGTTCATCAAGGAGCGCATCCCGAAATTCCTCGGCTACTTTGAACGCGTGCTGCAACAGAATCCGAAGGGCGCGAAACACGTCCTCGGTGACGCCCTCACCTATGCCGATCTCTCCCTCTTTCAGATCATCGAAGGCCTGAACTACGCCTTCCCGAAGGCGATGGACGGCTATCAGGAGAAATATCCGGTGCTGTCTGCCTTGCATGATGCCGTGGCCGCGCGCCCGAACATCGCCGCCTATCTGAAATCCGAGCGCCGCATTCCCTTTAACGAAGACGGTATTTTCCGGTACTATCCCGAACTCGACAAGGCGGCTTGAGGAGACTAGTCATGGCGCGGCAAGCATTCTGGAAAGGCTATCTCAAGCTCTCGCTCGTCACCGCGTCGGTCTCGCTGACGCCGGCTACCACGGAGAGCAACAAGGTTCGCTTCCATGTTCTGAACCGCCAGACCAGGAACCGGGTCGAGAGCCGGTATGTGGACAGCGTCACCCATCGCGCAGTCTCCGACAAGGAGCAGGCCAAGGGCTATCCGAAGGGAGAGGATGATTATGTCATCCTCGAAGACAAGGAACTCGACGAGGTCGGGCTTGAAAGCACCCGCACGATCGATATCGACACCTTTGTGCCAAGCGGCTCGATCGACTGGATCTGGTACGACAAGCCGCATTTCCTGGCGCCGGAAGACAAGGTCGGCACGGAAGCCTTCTGTGTCATTCGCGAGGCGATGAAGGCCAACAATGTCGTCGGCATCGCGAGGCTGGTTCTCTACCGTCGCGAGCGAGCCGTGCTGCTTGAGCCTCAGGGCAAGGGTATCATTCTGTGGACGCTGCACTACGGCAATGAAGTCCGGGAGCCGGCTTGGAATGTCGACCTCGACACCAAGGTCGACAGCAAAGTGCTCGCCATGATGAAAAAGCTTGTGAAGGAAGAAACCAAGGAATGGAGCCCTTCCTTGGTCCAGGATCCGATCCAGAAGCAGCTCCAGATGATGATCCGCAACAAGCTGAAGGATATGAAGAAGGTTGCACCGGCGAAGAAGCAGCCCGCCATCAAGTCCACCGGCAATGTCATCAACATCATGGATGCCTTGCAGAAGAGTTTGGCCGCGGAAAACGAAAAACCAAGGTCGCCTAAATCGCACTGAGCGCGGCGGCCGTTTCCAACCCCAAACCGTCGTAAACGGAACGGCGCGCCCTTCATTCTGCACTAATCTGTTCGAGGCAGCTCGCATCGGGAGGATGCCGTGCGCGGCTGGCAACATTTTCAATGGAGGAGATGAAAATGAGCAAGAACCGAGGCGTCGTTTATTTGGGGCCTGGCAAGGTCGATGTCCGCGACATCGACGATCCGAAAATGGAGGCACCGGATGGCCGCCGCATCGAACACGGCGTCATCCTGAAGGTAGTTTCAACGAACATCTGCGGCTCCGACCAGCATATGGTCCGCGGACGCACGACTGCCATGCCGGGCCTTGTTCTCGGCCACGAAATCACCGGCGAAATCATCGAGAAGGGCGTCGACGTCGAGATGCTTGATGTCGGCGATATTGTTTCCGTGCCGTTCAACGTCGCCTGCGGCCGCTGCCGCTGCTGCAAATCGCAGGACACCGGGGTCTGCCTGACGGTCAACCCGTCGCGCGCCGGCGGCGCCTACGGTTATGTGGACATGGGCGGCTGGGTCGGCGGACAGGCGCGCTACGTCATGATCCCTTACGCCGATTTCAATCTGCTGAAACTTCCCGATCGTGACCAGGCGATGGCGAAGATCCGCGATCTCACGATGCTCTCCGATATCCTCCCGACGGGCTTCCATGGCGCGGTGCGCGCCGGCGTCGGCGTCGGCTCGACGGTCTATGTCGCAGGCGCCGGTCCGGTCGGCTTGGCCGCTGCCGCTTCAGCCCGCATCCTCGGTGCTGCTGTCGTGATGATCGGCGATTTCAACAAGGATCGCCTGGCGCATGCCGCCAAGGTGGGCTTCGAGCCCATCGACCTTTCGAAGAGCGACCGCCTCGGCGACATGATCGCCCAGGTCGTCGGCACCAATGAGGTCGACAGCGCGATTGATGCCGTCGGCTTCGAGGCCCGCGGTCATTCCGGCGGCGAGCAGCCGGCGATCGTTCTCAACCAGATGATGGAGATAACCCGCGCCGCCGGCTCGATCGGCATTCCGGGCCTTTACGTCACCGAAGACCCCGGCGCTGTCGACAATGCCGCCAAGCACGGCAACCTGTCGCTCCGTTTCGGCCTCGGCTGGGCAAAGGCGCAGTCCTTCCACACCGGCCAGACGCCTGTCCTGAAGTACAATCGCCAGCTCATGCAGGCAATCCTCCACGACCGCCTGCCGATCGCCGACATCGTCAACGCCAAGGTGATCTCGCTCGAGGATGCCCCGCAGGGTTACGAGAGCTTCGACCACGGAGCCGCCATGAAGTTCGTGCTCGACCCGCATGGCGATGTGGCGAAGGCTGCTTGATGATCGGAGGGGGCGGATCTGATCCGCCCCTCTCTCAGAAAATCACTCAATCGCCAGTTGACCCCCTGCACGTTTGCCGGTAGCTCTAGGGCATGACAATCGCGATGTTTCTCGCAGTGGTGATAGGGCGCATGGGCACGATGGCATAGCTATCTGGCGAAAGCACCCATGCGCGGTAAGCAGGCTCCTGACGGGGCCTTTTTTATTGCCCGGATTTCAGGCCGGCCCCGTTGGAACTTTCACCCTCCTGGCAAACGAGAAACGAAACGATGACCGGCGAAACCGAATCCGAACCGTCGGCTGCACGCGCAAACGAGGCAGCCACACCACCCCGACTGGGCACCCTTATACTGCTCACGGCGCTATCCGTTCTACCCGTGAATATGATTCTGCCGTCCCTGCCCGAGATTGCCTCGGCCTTTGAGGCCGACGCTGCTTTGGTCAACCTGACGGTGGCGGCCTATGCGGCCCTCACCGCGCTGGCGGAAATCGTCGGCGGTACCCTTTCCGACCGGTATGGCCGTAGGCCGGTCGTCTTGGCGGCGTTATCCGCCTTCGTCCTGGCATCGCTCGGCTGCGCCATGGCGAACGACATATACGTCTTTCTGCTTTTTCGGACGCTGCAAGCCTCGATCGCGACATGTTTCTCGATCGCACTGGTCATCATCAAGGAAACGTCCGGCGGGCACAAAGCCGCTAGCAAATTCGGATATCTCGCCATGGGCTGGGCTATTGCGCCGATGATCGGGCCCACGATTGGCGGATCGGTGGAGGAGTTATTCGGATGGCGGGCGAACTTCGTTCTCCTTGCGGTTTTCGGCATCGCGGCACTGGCATTGGCCATCAGCGAGATAAAGGAGAGCACCACCGATCCATCGAGGCGAAGGCCCGCGTATTTCTCCTCGTACCGGCAGCTCCTGAGTTCGCAGCGTTTCTGGCTCTATGCCCTGTGCATGGCGTGCTCGATGGGGACGCTTTATGTCTTTCTGGGCGGCGCGCCACTGGTCGCGGGAGAGGCGCTCGGCGGATCGAGTGCCAGGCTTGGCCTCTGCATGGGCATGGTGCCCGCCGGCTTCATACTGGGCAGCTATCTGGCCGGACGATATGCCTCCCGAATGCGAATCGGCAGCGTTCTCGTCGCCGGGCGCTTCCTGACCTGCGTGGGCCTGTTGGCCGGCGGGGCTCTGTCGGCCGTCGGCGTTACGCCGGTTGTTGCCTTCTTTGGAGCCTGCATATTCATCGGTATAGGCAACGGGCTCATAATGCCCGCCGCCAATGCCGGTGTGCTCTCGGTGCGTCCCGATCTGGCAGGCACCGCGGCAGGGTTGGTAGCGGCGATGAGCGTCGGAGGTGGTGCAGTCATCGCCGCGATTGCCGGTCCGGTTCTTGACGGTTCGGCGAGCTTCAATGTCTTGCTCGGCGTATTGCTGGTCCCCGCGTCACTCGCGCTCGCAGCAGCAATTTGTGCGGCAACGCTCGACAGGCGCGTACCAGCCGCCATCTGACGCTGGCTCAGCGGTGCTGCCTCTCATGACCGTTTCCTCTTCTCCAGCGGCTTTGCCGCATCGAAGAAACCGGCCCACGGATCCTTCGGCACGGCGTCGACACGCGCGGGCGTGTTGGCCACGGTGAAATAGGCCGGGCCTATTTCACCGGTGAGCTCGCTCCAATCCAGCGGCATGGAGACCGGCGCTCCGGGGCGGGCGCGCGTCGAATAGGCGGCAACCGCCGTGCTGCCGCGGCCATTGCGCAGGTAGTCGATGAAGATCTTGCCGTTGCGCTCGGCTTTCGTCGCCTTGGCGATGTAGCGGTCGGGATCTTCCGCCGCCATCGAGTCCGCCAGCCGTTTGGCAAGCGCCTTTACCTCCGCCCAGCCGGCCTTCGGCTTTAGCGGCGTCACCACATGCAGCCCCTTGCCGCCTGTGGTCTTGACGAAGGCGGCAAGCCCTTCGGCTTCGAGACGCGCCTTGATCTCCTGAGCCGCTGCGATGACATTCTCCCAGGGGACCTCCTCGCCTGGATCGAGGTCCATCGTCATCGTGTCCGGCTTCTCCCAGTTGTCGGTCGTCGCACCCCAGGGATGGATCTCCAGGACGGCCGATTGCACCAGCGCCGCCATTCCATCGAAATCGGTGATGCGCAGAAGCTTCTCGCCGCTTCTATCCTTCGGGTCTGTGATCTGTTCGATATTCTGGTTCATGCCCTTCCAGGCATGCTTCTGGAAGAAACGCTGGTGCCCCTCGATGCCGTCCGGCAGGCGCACGAGCGCCAGGGGACGATTGACGACGAACGGCGCGATCGAACGCCAGACCTGCGCGTAATAATCGACGAGCCCCTCTTTGGTGACACCGACGTCCGGCCAGTAGATGCGGTCCGGATGCGTGAGAGTAACGGACGATTTCGGCAGGTCTTTTGCGGCGGTTTTTTCCCCGGTGGTCTTTTCCATCTCGCGCCCTACCTCTTTCGCATGCTTGTCCTCGCGCAACCCGCGGAAAGCGGCGTGGCGCAGGTTACCATCGGCGGACCATGCACGGAACTCCACTTCGGCGACAAGCTCCGGCTTCACATAGACGAGACCGCGCCGCTCCTCTGTTGTCAGCGTATCGTCGAAGGAATTCTCCTCCTGCTCGATCTTCGAGAGCCGCTCATAAAGCTCGTGCGCCATCGCCGCCGTATAACCGGTGCCAACCCGCCCGATGTGCTTCAGTTTGCCATTGTCGTAATAACCCATCGCCAGCGAGCCGATGGCATTCTTCATCGAGGTCGAGGGCACATGGCCGCCGATGACGAATTCCTGCCGTTGCGAGCACTTTGACTTGATCCATTCGCCGCCGCGGCCGGAAGTATAGGTGCTGTCGCGCTGCTTTGAGACGACGCCCTCAAGGCTCAGCCTGCAGGCGTGCTCCAGAACCAGACCGCCTCTCTCATTGAAATGCTGGCTGTAACGCAGTTTGTCGCTTCCGCCAGGCAGCATCTTTTCGAGCAGACGCTTGCGCTCGACAACAGCCACGCCACGCAGATCGTAGCCGTCGAGATACAGCAGATCGAAGGCATAGAAGACGAAGCGGTCGTAACGCCCTTCGCTCAGATCGCTCTGAAGTGCGGAAAAATCCGAGGCGCCGTTATCGCGCTCGACCAGGAGCTCGCCATCGACGATCGCTGATTGGATGGGCAATCCCTTGAACGCCTCGACGATGTCCGTGCCGAACTTCTTCGTCCAATCGAGCCCGGTGCGAGTGAGCATCTTCACGTCGCCGTCTTCGACCCGGATCTGCAGCCGGTAGCCATCGAACTTGATTTCGTGGATCCAGTCGTCGCCGGCGGGCGGCTTTGGCTTCAGCTTGGCAAGCGTCGGTTCCACAAAATCCGGCATGGCCGCCTTCTTGGCACTTTTTGGCCAATCGTGTGCCTGGGGCTCGGCCTTTTTCGGAGCGGCTTTCACCGGCACGGCCCTTCCGCCCTTTGGCTTGGAATTCCAGGTATCCGACGGATTCTTTGCGACCTCTTCAAGCCGCCGCCCGGTCTTTGCCGATTCCGGCCGCTGCTTCAGAATGTCCTTGCGGTCATGGCGTGCCTCGGCGTCCTCCGCCTTGATCAGCAGCCAGTTTTCGCGCTTTTCACCGGGCCGCCCGTGCATCCGCACCAGATGCCAGCGGCCCTTCAGCTTTTCACCATCGAGTTCGAATTCGAGATGGCCCTTTTGATAGCCCTTCTTCGGGTCGCCGACCGGGGTCCAGGTGCCGCGGTCCCAGACGATGACCGTCCCGCCGCCATACTGGCCTCTGGGAATGGTTCCTTCGAAATCTCCGTAGGAAAGCGGATGATCCTCGACATGAACCGCAAGCCGTTTCTCTTCCGGGTTGAGGCTCGGTCCTTTGGTCACCGCCCAGCTCTTCAGGACGCCATCCATCTCCAGGCGGAAATCGTAGTGCAGCCGTGTGGCGTCGTGCTTCTGTATGACGAAGCTGTTTCCCTTGCTCCGGCCTTTGGCACCTCTGGGCTCTGGCGTGAGCTTGAAGTTGCGCTTCGCTTGGTAAGCTTCTAGCGCCATGCTCAGCTCGCCTTCTTGCGGCGGCTAGCGGAAGGAGCAGGCGGCGCCTTCTTCCTTGCCGGCTCTTTCGTTCCGCTCATCTTGGCGCTCTGGCGCAGTGCCTCCATGAGATCGACGACCTTACCTTCCGGCTTGGGTTTCTTCTTCGGCAGCTCCCTGCCCTCGATCTTGGCCTTCACCAATTCGGTCAGCGCCGCCTCGTAGCGGTCCTCGTATTCGCTCGGATTGAACTTGCCCTTCTTCGTGTCGATGATGTGACCGGCAAGCTCGAGCATTTCCTTGTCGAACTTGATGTCGGGAATGTCCTTGAAGACGGACGAGCCGGCGCGAACCTCATAGTCGAAGTGCAGCATCGTCGCGACGATGCAATCTTCCCGGGCGCGGAGCAGCAATTTACGGTTACGCCGAAAGAGCACGGCTTCGGCAAGCGCCGCGACGTTGTTCTCCTGCATGCTTCTGGCTATCAGCCGAAGCGCCTCTTCGTCATGCTCGTCGACCGGAGCGAGATAGTAAGGCTTGTCAAAAAAGAGCTTGTCGATTTCGTCGAGGGGGATGAAGCCCTCGACATCCATCACCTTGTCGCTTTCCGGCATGATGCCGGCAATCTCGTCGCCCTCGATGACGATATACTCGCCGTTTTCCGTGCGGTATCCCTTCACCTGATCGTCGCGCTCCACGGGCTTGCCCGTTTCGCTGTCGACGAACTGGCGCTCGACACGATGGCCGGTCTTGCGGTTGACGATGTTGAATGAGAGCCGGTCTGAAGCAGAGACCGCAGAATAGATGCCGACCGCGCAGCTAAGATCGGCGATCTTCAGGTGACCTTTCCAGCTTGCTCGCGCCGCCATGCTCGTCTCCTCAGGTCAAAGCCGACTGCCGCTCTTGTCTGTCGCAAGGGGCACGAACTTCCAGCCGCCACCCGGCGCCGGGAAAGCCAAGGTCGCGTCGCCACCGCCAATCTTCTGGCGGGATGCGGCACGCTTGGCGTGATCGATCGCCTCTTCCACCGTAGCATATGTTTCCGAAAGCGTGTCGCCAAGCTTGTAAGCCCAGCCTTCGTCATGCGGCACGATCTGATAGGTGATGTCGACCATAATCCACTCCTCTCTCAGTCGTCGTCGCGCGAAGCGCGCTTGCGGCGCTCGTCGAGTGCGATGATCTTTTCGACGGAGGCGAGATCGTCGCTGGTAACGGGTCTCACGGGATCGGAAGCGATCGCTTCGAGAACCTCTTCGGAGAGCCCACCGTTGCGGATGACCCATTCCAGGGTTTCGCGCGTTTCGCGCTCCGCCTTCACCTGCGCATAAAGCGCCACGATCAGCCGATCGCGCGGATCGAGCTTTTTGGCCTTTTGACCAACTTTCCGGACATACGACATTGGAGAGCGCCCTTTGAAGATTCTCCCTGATCCAAGCCCTTTAACTGATAACGGCCCGAAAAGTTCCAATATTTCAGCGCCAAAGCGCGGTCAGTCCGCCGCTGGCCCCGGTCACGGGATCGGTTTCAGGCGCCGGCAGTTCGCGTATCCGCTTCAACTGCTCCGGCGTCGGCGCTTCGCGGCAGAGATCGTAGTCGGCTCCCGGAGGATAAGCGCCGACCACCAGAAAATCGCTGCTGGCCGATATCCGGCAATGTCCCATTCCTGCAGGCAGGATCGCAGCATCGCCAGCGTGGACCTCGACCTCGATACCCGATGGTCCGCCAAGCATCAACTTTGCGCTCCCGGTAGCAAAGCCCAGCGCCTCATGTGTTTTCGAATGGTAATGATGAAACGGATAGACGCCATTCCGCCACATATTGCCCCAGCCGTTTCGTCCGAACAGCGCTTCGAAAGCGGCTGCCCCGTCACCATTCCTCAGCACGCCTCGATAGAGCAGCAGCGAAAATGTGGGATTGTTCGGGACGAATCCGCTCGGCTCAAGCAGGATCGCTTCTGGCTCCATCTACTAGCCTCCTCTTCAGCTGGAACGATAACAGCTTCTGTCCCTGCCAAGTTCCGCCTGTTCCAAAAATGTCGGAACCAACAGCGCCACGAGCGGTTCTGCTTTCTGATCCCCAATTCAACAGACGAGGGAAAGGACATCCGCAATGCCTTCCATCGATTCCGCAAAGATCCTCATTCTGGCCACGGCTACGAGCGTTCCGAGCTGCGCGTCCCGTATGAGGAACCGAAAAAGCGCGGTGCAGCGGTCAAGATCGCCTCCATCAAGGAGGGGAGCATCAGGAGTTGGGACAAGAAAGACTGGGGCGACAGCGTCGACGTCGACCTGCAGGCGAAGGACGTGAATATCGAAGATTTCGATGCCATCGTCTTGCCCGGCGGCCAGATCAATCCGGACAAGCTCAGGATCAATGACGATGCCATGCTCGTCGTCATTGAATTCGTAAGGTCCGGTAAGGTGGTCGCCGCCATATGCCACGCGCCGTGGCTGCTGATCGAAGCTGATGCGTTGCGCGGCCGGGAGGCAACCTCCTACTGGTCGATCAAGACCGATGTGAAGAATGCCGGCGCGACGTGGAAGGATGAAAAAGTCGTAACGAGCGATGGCATCATCACCTCGCGCTCGCCTGACGACTTGGAAGCATTCGTCAATAAAATCATCGAAGAGATCGAGGAAGGCCGCCACGAGAAGCGCGCCGCTTGATGGACCCTCCTGTCAGCTCAAGAGCCCGCGCACCCTCGCGGGCTTTTTTTATGAAGCCTTCCGCTCCGCCGCCTCCCAAAGTCCGGCCTCCCGCAGAAGAAAGTCACGCAACCGGTTTTCCTCGGCCCGCAATCCCCGCAGAGGTTCGCTCACCGGCGGCATCTCGCTTTCGGGCAAAGGACGGTTCTTGTCGGCGAGCGCAATGATCGACGGATGAATATAGCTCGAGCGCGAGATGGCTGGCGTGTTGTGCAACACTTCGGCCGAGGCCTCCGCCATTTCCTTCACGATCGGGCGCTCGCCCATCTCTATCGCCGCCCGTGCCGCGCCGAAGGCGGCTAGGGAACCTGCCCAGGTGCGGAAAGTCTTCGCAGTGATTTGTATGCCGGAGATTTCCGCCAAATAAGCGTTGAGGCGCCCGGATTCGACCGGCTTCAGCGCTCCCGTCTCATCCTTCCAGACGAAGAGCTGGCGGCCGGGCAGGTCGGCAATCTCTTCCAGTATTTTTTGCAGCCGCGGATGCTTGAGGCTGCGCTGCACTCGCTTTCCGCCCTTGGCGCGAAACTTGAGCTCGATCCGCCCGTCCGTCATCTTGATGTGCCGTTTCAGAAGCGTCGTTGCGCCATAGGTGCCGTTTTCCTTGACATAAGCCTGGTTGCCGACCCGAAGATGCGCTTCGTCGAGCAGCGTCGTCAGAGCCGCAAGAATGCCGCGGACATCGTCTGCGCCGGTATCAAGATCACGCAAGACCTGTCGCCGTATCTTGGGCAGCGCCTGGCCGAATTCGACGAGTTGATCGAATTTCGCAACGCTGCGGAAGGATTGCCAGTTCTTGTGATACCGATATTGCTTGCGACCGCGGGCGTCGAAGCCGGTCGCCTGCAGGTGTCCGTTTTCCTGAAGGCAGATCCAGACGTTCTCGTAGGCGGGAGGCAACCCGAGGGAGGCGATGCGGCGCCTCTGATCCTGTTCGCAGACCAGCGATCCATCCGGCAAGCGGTAGCAAAAGCCCTTGCCTTTTCTCTGTCTGCGAATACCCGGCTCGGTATCGCTTACATATATAAGGCCCAATTCGCTTATCGCTTCCGCATTCATCGCTTCGGTCGAACTCGTTACTTTTTCCTGCGGCCGAAGTTAAACCAGTGCCAGCGTTCGGCCTGGGTTGCATTCTTCGGCGGTTCCGTCGCCCCCTTAGGCGCAAAGGCGGCGATGCTTTCCCGGTAAACGATCAGCGGATTTTTCGGCTCGAGTACCTCGAACGGGTCATCGGCTCCGGTGTCCACCACACGCTGCCACTTCTTGATGCCGTTCACGCTCGGCAGCTTTACCTCGCAATCGCCGCCCGCATTGAAGATCATGAAAAGGCCGTCCATCTTTTCCGTGTCCGGCGCATCGACGCTGCGGGATATGTAGACTGTCAGCACGCGCAGTTCGGGGTCGTTCCAGGCGCCGTCGTCCATGAAATTGCCGTCCGGTTTGTACCAGGCAATTTCGATGCGCCCGTCTTCTGCGGTCTTTCCTGTCAGGAACCGCTCCTGCCGAAGCTCCGGATGCGCCTTGCGGAAGGCGACCATCCTTTGACAGAAGGTGAGGAAAGGATCGTCAAGACCGCCCCAGTCGATCCAGCCGATCTCATTATCCTGGCAATAGGCATTGTTGTTACCACCTTGGCTGTTGCCGATCTCATCGCCCGCAAGGATCATCGGCAAGCCCTGGCTGAGCATCAGCGTTGCCATCATATTGCGGCGCCGTCTCAGCCGCGCATCGTTGATGCCGGCTTCATCGGTCGCACCCTCGACTCCCATATTGTCCGAGTGATTGTCGGAATGGCCGTCAGCATTGTCCTCGCCGTTGGCCTCGTTATGCTTATCGTTGTAGGAGACCGTATCGAGCAGCGTAAAGCCGTCATGAGCCGATAGCAGGTTGACCGAGGACGTTACGCCGCGGTCCGAATGGTTGAACTGCATCGCAGAACCGGCGACGCGCTCCGCCAACTCCGAAGCCATTCCGCCGTCACCCTTCCAGAAGCGGCGGACATCATCGCGGAATTTGTCGTTCCATTCGCGGAAGGGATGCGGAAATCCGCCCACCTGATAGCCGCCTTCGCCGACATCCCAGGGTTCGGCGATCAGCTTGACGCCTGCAAGGATCGGGTCCTGCCGGATGGCGCTGAAGAAAATGCCCTGCCGGTCGAACTCCAGTTCCTGACGGCCGAGCGTGCTGGCGAGATCAAAGCGGAAGCCGTCGATATGCATGACGCCAACCCAATAGCGCAGACTGTCCAGCACCATGCGCATGACCATGGGATTGGCGACGTTCAGCGTATTGCCGGTGCCCGTCGTGTCGAAGGTGTGACGGGGATCGTCCGGCGAGAGAATGTAATAGCTGGCATTGTCAAGACCGCGGAACGAGAGCGTGGGGCCCTTTTCGCTGCCTTCGGCCGTGTGGTTGTACACCACATCCATGATGACCTCGATGCCGACCGCATGGAACTTGCGCACCATGGTCTTGATCTCGGTAATCTTGTCGGTCGACATGTAGCGCGACTGCGGCGCGAAAAAGCCAAGCGTCTGATAGCCCCAGTAGTTTGTCAGGCCCTTTTCTTCCAAATAGCGGTCATTCGGGAAAAACTGGATGGGAAGCAGTTCCACCGCCGATACGCCGAGTTTCGTCAGATGATCGATGATCGGATCGCTGCACATGCCGAGGAACGTCCCGCGCAGCCGGTCCGGTACCTTGGGGTGCGTCATGGTCATGCCACGCACATGCGCTTCATAGATGATCGTTTCCGTCCAGGGCCGGCGGATCGCCTGGTCGCCATCCCAATCGAAATCCGGATCCTGCACGACGCCCTTGATGGTGAAGGGCGCGCTATCGCGCTCGTCAAAGGAAAGATCGTCTTCGCCAATTACATAGCCGAAGAGCGCATCGTCCCATTTGAGATCGCCAACAACCTGCTTGGCATAGGGGTCGAGCAAAAGCTTGTTCGGGTTGAAGCGGTGGCCGTTCTGAGGATCATAGGGACCGCTGGCACGATAGCCGTAGACGGTGCCGGGCTTTATGCCGGCTATATAACCCGACCAGATGTCGCCCTCCCGCTTCGGCAGTGGCAGGCGATCCCGTTCCTTCTTGCCGTCCTCGGAAAAGAGGCAGAGGTCCATCTGCTCGGCATGGGCGGAGTAGACGGCGAAATGCGTGCCCGACCCGGTATATTCGGCGCCCAGTTCAGGCTTCAGGAAATCGAGTTCAGAGAAGGAATAGCTCATGTCGATTCCGTCCATCCCTTTTCCCGGTCAATTGATGAGGTCGGGCATAGCGCGAACGCGCATACCAGGCAGGGCGAGTGCGATGAGCTTGGGCTCTAACATAAAGCATCCGTTTCAGACGTTCGAAGGACAACCGGCTTTTGCCCCAAGCCTGAAACGTCAAAGGAACCCGAAGGTTCCTTTGTGCAGTGCAAAATTCCTGTAGTCGGCCGCCCGATCAGGGCATCAGCTGGCCGCCATTCACCTCGATGATCTGGCCCGTGACGTAGCCCGATAGCGTGGGCGACGCGAGGAACAGATAGGCGCCGACGCAATCTTCGGGGGTGCCGACAAAGCCCATCGGGATGGTCTTACGCTGCATCTCCATCTGTTCGTCATTGGTATAGCGCTCGTGGAATGGCGTTGCGATGACGCCGGGAGCCACGGCATTGACGCGGATGCGGTCCGCCACGAACTCCTTCGCATGGCCGTGCGTAATCGTCGAGACGAACCCCTTAGAGGCCGCATAGAGGATCGCGCCGTTGCCGCCGCCGTTTCGAGCGGCGATCGATGTCGTATTGATAATGAAGCCGCCCTGCTTCTTCAGCCAGGGATGGGCGGCGCGCGTTGCGGCGAGAACCGAGCGGGCATTCAGGTTCATCACCCGGTCATAATGCTCGTCGGTATATTCCGAAGTGGGTTTGCGACCGAGCATCCCGCCAGCATTGTTGATGAGGCCGTCCAGATGGCCGAAGGTCTTTGCCGTTTCCTCGACGACACGCTCCGTCTCGCCTTCCCTGGAAACGTCGCCCTGGATCAGATGCACGGTGGCGCCGGTTGCCCTGATCTCAACGGCAAGCTTTTCGGCGGGCTCCCGGCTCGCATTGTAGTGGATACCGACTTTCATGCCCTGCGCTGCAAAGGCGCGCGCAAGGGCCGCGCCGATGCCGGTCGACGCGCCGGTGATCAGCACCGCCTTGCCGTTCAGATCAGGTATCTTGATGGACGCCAGTGATTGAGCAAGATCCGTCATGGCAGCTAGAGCCTCCCGAAAAAGCAAATGAAATGGATAGTGAAGTTGATAGGCGAGAGCCTAGCAGGCGCGATCGCAGGTCGGCAATCCACAAAACCGGAGGAACGGTACTGTTGTGTGCACTGTCAGACTTTTTCGAGAGCGATTGGGTGCGCCAATGCATATCGTCGATCTACATTTTCACGGGGCTAAATCGGAAGCAATACGCTATGGTGCGAATGGGCCATTGGCTACAAGACAGGAAACCGGCGTGAAGATGCTTATGCTCGCAATTGTCATCGGAATGATCGGCGGGGTTCTCAGTCTCGCGTTTTTCGCCACGCCCGGATCCAAGCAAATCGCCAAGGGTCAGCCGCTCCAAACATCGCTATCGCAAGTCATGGGACCGCGCTAGTCTCCTACGCGCGGCACCTCTAAAGAACGGACATCATTTCCGCCTTCTGCGGACATCTCCGTGCACTTGTCTGCCTCAATGATGCCGCGATGTGCTATCCGAACATTTGGCAGAGTCGCAACCCTAGCATTCAATATGCGCGCAACAGGGCGGAAGGGACGTTTTATTTCCTGACATCGATCCGCCGCCAGACGGTCAATTTTCCCTTGCTTTCTAGCTGCTTGCGGACTGCCGGCGGCCGCTATGCCAGGGTCAAACAATCACAACGTGTGCCATATAAGCCAAAAGTACTAGTTCTCGGGTTGTTAAGGATGCTGCAGTGCAGTATGTCTTGGGCGGGCTGAACGTTGATGGTGGAAACATGCAGAAAACATTCGGACACGTCCTGGCGGCGCATAGAGGTCTCGGTCCAGGTTTCGATTTCCTCAGAATTGCTTTGGCTTTTTCAATCGTATTTTCACACTCGTTTTTGCTGACCGGCAACGATGATTTTTTCCGCTCGAGCCCGCTCTGGTTTGCTGAATACGCGCTGGTGCCGATGTTCTTCGCGCTCAGTGGATTTCTGATCGCCGGCAGCGCTCAGCGCCTGAGCCTGAAAAACTTTCTTCTGAACCGCGGATTGCGCATCGTCCCGGCTCTTGCCGTGGATATTGTCGTCTGCGCGTTCATTATCGGCCCGCTGGTAACAACCGTTGCCTTGCACGACTACTTTCTTGGCGCCGATTTCTACAAATACTTCCTCAACATCATGGGCTGGATTCACTACAGCCTGCCAGGCGTGTTCGAAACCAATCCGACCCATCGGGTCAACGGTGCGCTCTGGACGGTTCCCTGGGAAATCTTCTGTTACATGATCATGTCGGCGTTGATGATCACATCGATCATCAAGTCATGGCAGAAGCTGGCATTGCTGACTGTCGGCTTCATTGTTGCCGGCCTCGTCGTCCAGTTCTTCGGGCATCTGCTGCCCTATCGCGTGAACCTGGTTCTCAGCACGCTGTTCGTCAGCCGGGGCGCGCAGCTGGTTTTCGCCTTCCTGCTAGGCATACTGGCCTATCAGCTTCGAGATTTCGTCCCGCACAGCAGATCGTTGTTTGCCGCCAGCCTGGTGATTGCCGTTCTGGCGATGCTGCTGTTGAGCAGCTCTTCCATCGAGAGCGTTCCGAACAGACTGCTGGTGATCCCGGCGCTCGTCTATGTCACCACATTTATCGGCCTGACGCGCATGCCTCTGCCTTCAGTGTTTCACAAGGGGGACTACTCCTATGGCGTCTATCTCTATCACGATCCCTTCCTGCAGATTTTGATCATCCTGGCACCTGGCCTGTTCCTGATCCCCAAAACGGGAGCGATTGCGCTCTATGCCGTCGGCATCTGCGCCGCCATGGGCGTTGCCGTCATTTCCTGGCATATGATCGAGAAGCCCATCCTGGGCGTGAGAAAGAAATTCTCGTTTGTTGCGAAGGCACGCGGCGTCGACGACAATCCGGACGTCAAGATTGGGGCAGTCGAGAGGCCGGCAAAGGCATAGACGGGTAAGGAGCGCCCGCCTTGTGTGGGCGCTCACCCGTTCGTTGCGTCGAAGGCCACATCGTAGGTGACCGTGCCGGAGGGCATGTCGCCATCGAAGCTCAGAGCCTGGAAATACCGCGGCGGAACGCCCGCAAATCGCAGGCGCCCGTCCGCACTGAAGCCGAAGCGACCGTAGTAGCCGGGTTCGCCAACCAGCACGCATCCTTGAGCGCCGAGCTTGCGGATGGCGGCAAGCCCCTCGCGCACCAGCGTGCTGCCAACCCCCTGACCCTGTCTTGCCGGCCTTACTGCAATCGGACCGAGACCATACCAGCCGAAATCCTCGCCATCGATCATCACCGGTGAGAATGCGATGTGGCCGATGATCACGCTCTCCTCTTCGGCGACCAGCGACACGGAGAGCATGCCGTTCCGGCGTAGCGCATCCACGATTGCCGCCTCGGTCTGGCTGCTGTAGGCCATGCCGGCAAAAGCATCGCTCACCAGCGCCCGGATTGCCGGGATATCGGCTTCGGTTTCGTTGCGGATGTGCATGATCGTTTTCCTCGCTCGGGGCCGGAAATAGCAGATTGAAGCGGCTGGCGTCAAAGCCGTGACTTGCATTGATCCGGCAACTCCATTTCAATCGGGTTCAGCAAAGAGGAGCTCCGCTTGTCCTTTCCCCTGTTCGATCTCACCGGCCGCCGCGCGCTCGTGACCGGCTCAAGCCAAGGCATCGGCTATGCGCTGGCGCTCGGCCTTGCCGAACACGGCGCATCCGTTGTCATCAATGGCCGGAATGCCAACAAGGCCTCGGAAGCGGCGGAAACGATCAGAACAAAAGGCTTCCATGCCCTCAGTGCGGCTTTCGATGTTACCGATGCTGCAGCCGCTCGCAGCGGCATTGCCTATATCGAAAGCGAGATCGGCCCGATCGACATCCTCATCAACAATGCCGGCATGCAGTTCCGTGCGCCACTGGAATCCTTTCCGGTTGAAAAGTGGGACGAGCTTTTCAAGACCAATGTCTCGAGCATCTTCTACGTCAGCCAACCGGTGGCGCAGGCGATGATTGCGCGCGGCGCCGGCAAGATCATCAATATAGCCTCCGTGCAGGCGGAGCTCGCCCGGCCCGGCATCGCGCCCTATACGGCGACCAAAGGCGCTGTCAAAAACCTGACGCGCGGCATGGCGACGGATTGGGCAAAGCATGGGTTGCAGGTGAATGCGCTCGCGCCCGGCTATTTCAAGACGCCGCTCAATCAGGCTCTGGTGGACGATGCAAAATTCACATCCTGGCTGGAGAACCGGACGCCCGCAGGTCGCTGGGGCAATGTCGAAGAGCTGGTGGGTGCCGCCGTCTTCCTGTCATCGGACGCCTCGTCCTTCGTCAACGGCCATATGCTGATGGTCGATGGCGGCATCACGGCCAGCCTTTGATCCGCAAGCATCGACCGACGGCCATCTCCGCCGGCGCGCAAGGGACATTAAAACGCGAGGATTTGCATTTTCTGGCCGGAATTGCCACTTAATAGGAATGAAATGTCCGCCACCCTGCAAGACTGCGATACTTCCGTTTACGGAAAGCAAACCATATCCGATTGCGGACCATGCAGGTGCGAGAGCCTTAGGAAAATCTAATCGTTCTCCTCTTAGTCTTGGAAAATACACGGAACAGAGCTCCCCCAATTACGCGCTTCGCATCCGGGTCAAACTATGATTACGATAGAGCCTTGCGGGAGCCCGATTTTGAAGAACCATGAGTAACGATCTTTTCCAGGTAAAATTTTGGGGCGTACGCGGCAGCATCCCGGTTTCGGGTCCCGAATTCGATCACTACGGCGGCAATACCTCCTGCATCGAGATACGCTGCGGCGACCACCGGATGATCTTCGACGCTGGCTCCGGCCTTCGCGAGGCGGGACTCGCCATGATCAATGAAGGCGTCATGGACGTCGACCTGTTCTTTACGCATTGCCACTACGACCACATCATCGGGCTGCCGTTCTTCAAGGCGATCTACTATCCTTCGATCAATGTCGATATCTGGTCCGGCCATCTCGACGGCAAGATGAGCACCAAGGAAATGGTCAATCAGTTCATCAGCCCGCCGTGGTTCCCCGTCAAGACGGATATCTGCCAGGCAACGATGAACTTCCGCGACTTTCACGCGGGTGACGCGCTTTCCCCGCGCGACGGCATCCGGATCAAGACGTACATGCTCAACCACCCCGGTGGCGCCATCGGCTATCGCATCGAGTGGGGCGGCCGCGTCGTGGCATTGGTGTTCGATGTCGAGCACGTTCCGGGCGCTTACGACCCGGTGTGCCTGGAATTGATGAAAGACGCCGATTTCGCGATCTACGATTGCACCTACAACGAAGACGAGATGCAGCGTTTCAAGGGCTTCGGCCACTCGACCTGGCAGCATGGCACTGAACTCGCCAAAATGGCCGGGACGAAGCGTTTTGCTCTCTTCCATCACGCGCCGTCGCGCACTGACGCACAGCTCGGCCAGATGGAAAAGGACGCTCAGGCGGCATTTCCCGGGGCATTCGCTGCTCGCGACAATCAGGTCGTTGAAGTCTAAGACAGGTCCTAAGCCTTCATGAGTTCTGCTGCCGGATGCCACGCGACAGCACTGTGGCGGCTAGTCTCGGCAAGCAGCGCTTCGGTGAATTCCCAGGCCATCGTGTCATGCGCCAGATGATGCGTCAGCAATCCAATCGGCTCGGGGCGTCCTTCGAACCGGTCCTGCAGTTCCGCCACCAGTTCGCTCACAAGTTCCTCATGTGGCCGCCCGATGCGCGGTTTGGTTCGGTCCGCTCCACGTCCCATGACGTCGATATGCGTGTTGAGGACCGGGATTGACGTTTTTCCATCCACACGCCCGAAAGCGGACATGCACTCGAAACCGAGTGCCGGAAGCTTGGGGATGAAGCCTCGATCAATGCGGTTCCACGGCGGCACCAGCATGGGAATGAACCGATCCGGATGCAGGCGCTGCAGTGTCAAGAACCCGTTATAGAGCTCACCCAGCGCCACTTCCGCCAATCGGTGTCCGCCAAGCTCCTGTTTTTTCTCGCCCGGCGGAGCATGGTTCTCATGCGACCATCCATGCACAGCGACGCTGACGCCGCCCGCAGCCGACAGCCGCTCGGCAAGTGCCCCACCGGTCTTTGCCGGAACGACTGCAATCGTCAACGGTGTATCATTGGCGCTGGAAAGGGCGAGCAATCTCTCCAGAGCTGCCGTTGGCTCGATGGCATCGTCATCCCGCCACCAGAACCGAGCCACTTTACCGGCTTCCTGCCAGCGCGCCAGCTCCTCGTGGAGAGGTTGCCATACCGAATTGCCGCTCATGGTCCGACTCCTGCATACACGTTCAATATCCTGCCCAGTTCCCGGGCGGCAATCTCCAGCGATCGTTCCTCCAGCACGAAACGCCGTGCTGCCGCGCCCATCGCCAGCCGCCGCTCTTGATCCTGCAACAACCCGGCAATCGCTGCTGCAAAGCGTTCGGTATCTCCCTCAGCGGTCAAGAGGCCGGTAACGCCGTCTTCGATCACCGCCGGGACTCCTCCGGTCCGCTGCGCCACGACCGGCAGGCCGGCGGCCTGCGCTTCCAGATAGGCAAGACCGTAGGCTTCGCCACAGCCGGGCCACACATAAACGCCCGATGTCCCGAGGAGGCCTGGGACGTCGGCCGGGCTCCGCTCTCCCAGCCAGTCGATGCGGCCGGGTGCGAAATCCGAAAACAGCATCTCGACCTGCGCCCGCATCGGCCCGTCGCCGATAATGGCAAGCGTCCAAGGCTTGTCTTCGATCAGCCGCAACGAGCGGGCAAGCATTGCATAGCTGTCCATCTTGTCGCCGGGCCGCATCATAGCGACTGTCACGAGACGTTGGGAATCCGGCTGCAGCAGGACATTTCCGAAAGGCGCCGTGTCGATGAAGGGCTTGATCGAAGTAAACCGAGCTTCAGGGACAGCCTGCTCGACGCCGGCCCTGTCCCGTTCGGTCAGCGCGATGTTGACTGCTGCCTGCCGTATTGCCGCAACGACCGATGCCTGCGACGCCGCCCAGCCGGTGGCATTGCGTTTCGGGGAATAGGACGTTTCGGCCGTGACATAGGAGATGCCGAATTCCGCAGCCAGAATGGGACCGAAGGGATCCGGCGATTTATAGTAGGGATGATAACAGAACCAGAGATGCGGCCTTGGCTCTTGACGCCATTTGTCTTTCAATCGCGAAAGCTCCGCCTGCCGCTCGCCCTCAAGGGCCATAGCTGCCTCGGGCGTCGGCGCGAAGTTTCGGAAGTCGGATACGATCTCGACAGAATGACCGGAGAGTTCCAGCGCTCTTAAAAGCAGCCGTCCCATAAGGCGGTCGCCCGAGGGGATGGGATGATTGGGAGATTTCAGCGGCGCGTAAAATGCAATCCGCATCAGCGCGCTCCTTCCTGAACGCACTGTATCTGACCGGCCATCCAGCCTATTGCGAAAATTTCCCCTATTGTAGGCTCCTTAAAAGTTACTGATAAACATATAGAATGTGATCATGGATGGTGAAGGCGGCATTCCGCTTTTATCCAAACATCTCTAGAGTATGACGCCGAAAACTGTGAAGCCGTTTTCAGCTGATCGTGCTCCGGCGTTTCGATTGAGAGCGGATCTGGTTTAGGTCGAGTCGATCTAGGATCATCCGGGTTCGGCATCCAAGATTCGAACGTTCAGAACGGGAATGAATGGCGAGCATCGCAGACACAAGGTTTTTTTCGGAGCGCGACATCCGGCGCGCCCGGCTGGGCTCAGGCCTCGTCCTGTTCACTTTCGTGGCCCTCCATCTGTCGAACCACGCGCTCGGCCTCGTTTCCATTGACGCAGCCGATGATGGCCGTCGGCTGTTTCTCGCGATCTGGCGCAATCCGCTGGGCACGCTGATCTTCTACGGCGCCGTTTTCGTTCACATCTCACTCGTGCTTCGCTCGCTTTACATGCGCCGGAGCCTGGTCATGCCAGTCGGGGAGATGGCCCAGATCGTGCTCGGCCTCGCGATCCCGCTGCTCCTGATCGATCATGTCGTCGGAACGCGGATTGTTCACGAACTCTATAGATACATCGACAACTATGAGACGATCGTACGCCTCCTCTGGATCACCTCGTTTGGAACCGGCATCCGGCAGGCGGTTACCCTGGTTGTCGTCTGGGCCCACGGCTGTATCGGTCTGCGTTTCTGGCTGCGTTACCGGGCGTGGTACCCAGGGTTTGCGCCGCTGCTTTTGGCGTTCGCCATTCTCCTGCCGGTACTTGCGCTGCTTGGTTTCATCGAGATGGGCCGCACCATCGCCGAGCCGGACTACGAAGGACTGGTCGATACCGGCCGCTACCAGGAAAACCTGAACAGCCGCTACCAAACCGATCCGGAAGCGCTGCAGCAGATCGCCTTGATCCGGGCCGGGCTCTACGGCAGCTTTTCGCTGGCATTGCTTTCCGTCGTCGCAGCACGTGCGCGCCGCAAGTGGAAAGAGCGCACCGATCAGATCGCCGTGCATTATCCGGGAGGCGAGATAATCAAGGTGCCGCGCGGCTTCACCGTTCTGGAGGCAAGCCGCCTCGGCGGGCTGCCGCACTATTCCGCCTGCGGAGGCAAAGGGCAGTGCTCCACCTGCCGGGTACAGATTCTCGGCAATTACCAACGCCTGCCGCCGCCTGGCGAGTTGGAGCAGAGAACGCTCAAGCGCATCAACGCGGCGCCAGATGTGCGACTGGCCTGTCAGCTTCGGCCGGACCACGACGTCACGGTCGCACCGCTGCTGATCCCAGCGACGGAAACCGCCCTTCCCGCCAATGCGCAGGAGACAAGCCCCGGCCGGGAGCGGGAAATCGCCGTGCTCTTCTGCGATATCCGTAATTTCACGACACTGACGGAAACCCGGCTACCCTTCGACATTGTTTTTCTGCTCAACCGATACTTCGCTGTTGCCGGCAAGGCGGTGGAACAGGCCGGCGGGCGGATCGACAAATTCATCGGCGACGGCGCCATGGCGCTTTTCGGCATCAACACTTCGCCGGAGAATGCCTGCCGGCAGGCGCTGTCGGCCGCGGCAACGATTTCGTCCGAAATCGAAAAGCTGGGCGCCGAGTTCGCAGAGGAGCTGACGATCCCCCTTCAGATTGCAATCGGCATCCATTTCGGCCCAGCGGTCGTCGGGACCATGGGCTATGGCAGGGTGAGAAACCTTACCGCCGTAGGCGACACGGTAAACGTCGCGAGCCGCCTGGAGGGTGCTGCAAAGGAATTCGGCGCGGCGATCGTCATTTCCGAACCGGTCGCAGAACTTTCCGGCGCTGATATGAGCGGCATCGAAAGCCGCGAGATCAGCGTCCGTGGCCGCGCACTGCCCTTGAAAGTCTACGTGATCGGCAAGGAAAAAGCGGGCGAACCGCTCGAAGGAAAAGCCTGATGTCCGGTTTTGGATGGCGCTCAAGGAAATTCTGGCAAAAGCGCCTGCGCAAGATGCGCAATGTCATGGCAAGCCGCTTCTTCAATACCCGCTTCGGCCGCCGCCTGCTGATCGAGAATATCGGCCAGCGCGTTGTTTCCATGACCGTCGATGCCGGTGACCATCTGATGACCTTCTCGCCGTCGGATTATGTCGGCCGCAAGGTCTTCCGCAAGGGTCACTTCGAGCGCGAGAACGTCGACCGGCTGCTGGCGGTGCTTCGCGAACGGGGCTTGCTGCGGAAGGAAGGCACCCTGCTCGAACTCGGCGCCAATATCGGCACGCAAACTGTTTATTTCGCGCTGAGCGACACCTATTCGCACATCATCAGCGTCGAGCCGGATCCTCGCAATTTTCCGCTGCTGGAGATGAACATCCATCAGAACCGGCTCGAGAAGAAAGTAACGCTCGTCAATTGCGCCGCCGGCGAGATTGCAGGCGAGATCGACTTCTTCCTCAACGCGAACAATCACGGAAAGAGCAGCGCCATTCGCCAGAGTCTGTCGGATACGAAGATCAGCGTACCGGTCAGGCCGGTGGCCGATATTCTCAGTGACGCCGGCCTGGACCAAAGCGATGTCGCCCTCGTCTGGATGGATATCGAAGGCTATGAGCCTGTCGCGTGCCGCTCGATGGTGCCGCTGATGACGCGGCGCGTGCCGCTTTACATGGAGTTCACGCCTCTCTTCTATGGGCCTGAACAGACGCGCGAGTTCATAGAATCGCTTTCCGGCTTCTACGAGGATTGCATCGTTTTCTTCGAAGACGGCGAACAGGACATGAAGGTTCGCGACCTGCCGCGCGATATCGATCAATATGACGTGCTCTTTTTGCCCTGATCACGTGCGCCGGTAGAGAAAGTATCGTCCTTCCTTGATCCCCGTCGGCAGCGATAGCGGTTCCAACCCGCGCCAGTCGAGTGGCAGGCCGCTGACAGCGATGCCGTCCCTTGCTAGAACGCCGGCCACCAGCTGCGGCAACCAGGTCAGGGTCACCGCATCGATCTCATCGTGACCGGTCCCAATATCGGCATGGGCAAGTGCCGCACCGATGCCGACAAACGCCTGGCCGCTTACTCGGATATCGCCTGTCACCATGTCTTCCGCTGGCGGAGTCGAGGCGGAGTAGGAGCGCACTTCGCGGTCGAAGGCGATGATGCGACGATTCGGGAATAGCTCGCGCAAAT
Organism: Rhizobium sp. SVR5-9E; assembly: GCF_056755095.1. Classification (NCBI taxonomy): domain Bacteria; kingdom Pseudomonadati; phylum Pseudomonadota; class Alphaproteobacteria; order Hyphomicrobiales; family Rhizobiaceae; genus Rhizobium; species Rhizobium sp. SVR5-9E. The sequence goes on from NZ_JBNDHS010000001.1 coordinate 46,703, forward strand.
GATCGTAGGTGCGGCCGTTCCCCAGACCGAATTCCAGAACCGGACCTTCCGTATCCTTCACCAGATCGCCGATGGCGTTGAGGATGTCGCGCTGAGCCGTCAAACGGCGGATGAAGCTGTCGAGGCGGCTCATCTATGTCCTTGTCTGTCATTCTTTTTTGCAATCCGGTGCTATCACATGAAACTGCGCGAAGTCGATCACCGTAGATCAAAATGCCGTTGCTGCGGCGATGTGGGTCTGTGATAAGGTCGAATCATGAGTGGCGTTTCAGATCGAGAATTCTTCGCGACCGTCCCGGTCTTCACCGATTTCGAGGGCGTGGCCGATACCGGTAACTATCGGCCGCTGCCGGATGGCTGGATTCTGGCGCTTGCCGATATCGTCGGCTCGACACAGGCGATTGAAGGGGGCCGCTACAAGGACGTCAACATGGCGGGTGCCTCCGTCATCTCCGCCGTGCTGAATGCGGTTGGCAAAGGTGATTATCCTTTCGTCTTCGGCGGTGACGGAGCGCTCATTGCGCTTCCGGGATCACTGGAAAAGGTGGCGCGCGAGGCGCTTGCGGCTGTCCAAGTCTGGGTCGCAGAGGATCTGGGCTTTACGCTGCGCACAGCTGTCGTGCCGCTTGCGGATATTCGCCGCGAAGGTCACGATGTGCTGATCGCCCGATATGCCGCAAGCCCTTACGTCACCTACGCGATGTTCTCGGGAGGCGGCAACAGCTGGGCTGAACGGCAGATGAAGGCCGGCAATTACACCGTTGCGCCCGCAGCGCCGGGCACCCGCCCGGACCTCGCCGGCCTCTCCTGCCGCTGGAGTCCGATCGAATCGCGTCATGGAGAGATTGTTTCGATCATTGCCGTCCCCGGCACAGCCGGCCCAGGCGCGGCGTTTCAGCAACTGGTGACGGCAATCGTCGCGATCTCTGGGGAGCAGGGTCGCAACGGCCATCCGATACCGCCCGAAGGTCCGAAGCTGTCTTTCTCGATGAGAGGCATCGATCGTGAAGCAAAAGTGAAGGCGCCAAAGGGAAAACGCCTCATGATGAAGCTCTTCATCATGCTGCAGCTCGGCCTGCTGGTCGTGCTCTACAAGCTTGGCCTGCCGTTCGGCAAGTTCGACGCCCACCGCTACAAGAAGGACCTTGCCGGAAACTCGGATTTCCGCAAATTCGACGACGGGCTGAAAATGACCATCGATGTCGATGCCGCGCGGCTGAAACGGATCGAAAATCTGCTCGAAGAAGCGCAGGCCGAGGGCATTGCCCGGTATGGCTTGCACCGCCAGCAATCGGCACTCATGACCTGTTTCGTGCCGACGCCTCTCTCACGCGACCATATGCATTTCATCGATGGCGCAAGCGGCGGTTATGCGGTTGCCGCCAGCAAGATCACAGGCAAGACGCTGTCAGCGATAGATGTCACGCCTTGACGACGTGATCCCCCGACAGGCCGAGCCGGTTGAAGACGTTGCGGGTATCGACAATCAGCGGCGCGTTCCGGGCAAGCATGGCATAGTCGATCTGGTCGTGATCGGTTGCGACCAGCACCGCATCGTAATCCGCTACAGCTTCCGGTGACAGTGCCACGGATGTCCTGCCTTTCAGCGCCTGATGTTCGCGGGTAGGCGGAATTTCGCTGACGAACGGGTCGTGATATTCCGCTTTGCCGCCGCGCTCCTCGATGATCTCGATCAGCCGCAGCGAGGGGCTCTCGCGGATATCCGCGACGTTCTTTTTGTAGGCAAGGCCGAGAACCAGAATTTTGCTGCGGCTGAGCGCTTTCCCTGACCGGACATCCAGCGCTTCGGCGAGTTTGCCGACGACATAGCGCGGCATCGCGGAGTTGATCTCACCCGCAAGTTCGATAAAGCGCGTCGGCAACTCGTATTCGCGCGATTTCCACGTCAGATAGAACGGATCGATCGGAATGCAGTGGCCGCCGAGGCCGGGACCCGGATAGAAGGGCATGTAGCCGAAAGGCTTGGTCTTGGCCGCATCGATCACCTCCCAGACGTCGATGCCCATCGCCGCATAGACGGTCTTCAATTCGTTGACGAGCGCGATATTGACCGAGCGGAATATGTTTTCGGTGAGCTTCACGGCCTCGGCCGTCGCGTTGGAAGAGACAGGTACAATGGTTTTCACCACCGCACCATAGAACGCCTTCATCAGCTCCAGCGCGTGTGCGCCGTCTCCGGCGACGATCTTCGGAATGGTTGCCGTATGATAGTGCTGGTTGCCCGGATCCTCGCGCTCCGGCGAAAAGCCGACAAAGAAATCAACGCCGGATTTCAGCCCCGTCGTTTCAAGAATCACCTTCACGACATCGTCGGTGGTGCCGGGATAGGTCGTCGATTCGAGTACGACAAGCTGTCCGGGGCGGAGATGGTCGGCGATCGAACGCGAGGTCGCCTCGACGTAAGAAAGATCCGGATCGCGATGCTTCGTGAGCGGCGTCGGCACGCAAATGACGATCACGTCACAGGCCTTGAGGCCCGCGAAGTCGGTCGTCGCAGAAAAGCGGCCGGCCTCCGCCTCCGCGGTCAACGCCTCCGTCGTGACCGCGTCGATATACGATCTGCGAGCGTCCAGGGCGACGATCTTGTTCGGATCGATATCGAAGCCACTGACAGCAAAGCCGCTCCTTGCAATTGCGATGGCCAGCGGCAGGCCGACATAGCCAAGTCCGATGACGCCAGCGCGGGCGGAGCGGCTTTCGAGTTTTGCGGAAAGCACAGAGAAGGAGGATGGGCTGGCCAAGGCAGATCTCGTGAAAGGAGGAAAGCTAGCCTGTGAGATAATGCAAGATCAAAGGGATTGAAACCCGCCGCCTCGTCCTGACGCCGATGTGAGTGAGGAGTGATCGGCAGGCCTGAGGGGCGCCGCATTCGGCAAGCACCGTCGCCAGTGTGACCGAAAGGACTCGCAACCCATTTGAGTGATCGCGCAGGAGGATAATTTATGTGAATGCCATTGTTTCGCGTTCGCAGCACGCCTATCTGAACAGGATAAGTGAATTGCAGAAAGGATAGCCCGTCCGCGGATTTTTGCGGGTTGGGTGTGTCTGCCGGGCTCCTCGGCAGATCGTTGACAAATAATTCCGCTCGTCCATCCTGAATTTCCGCCTGCGCACCGACGGTGCCGCGGGTCGGGTACTTTATCGTTTCAGGAGCGGACGTGCTTGATGAGATAATACCAGGCATGAGCACGATCGATTCCAGCGTGTCCTCGATTCTTCTGGACCGCGTCGCCGAATGGCTGACCAACTCTTCCCTCGCAGGTGATGATCTCGAAAACATCGTTCGCGGTTTCTGTGAGCGGATTGCGGCTGCCGGCCTGCCGATCGCGCGCGTGCACCTGACTTTTTCGATGCTGCATCCGCTCTATGATGCCCTGGGTTTCACCTGGCGGCGTGGCAGCGGCGTCACGATCGAAGGTTATCGCCATTCCGTGGGTGCAAAGCCGGACCGCTTTCTCCAGAGCCCCTATTACTATTTGCTCGACAACAACCTCCAGCACATCCGCCGTCGCATCTCGCACGATGGCCCGGCCGAATTCCCGATCTTCGAGGACCTGCGCGCCGAGAAGATGACCGACTACCTTGCTTTCGTACAGCCCTTCGGTGACGGCTCCGTACAGGGCATGATGGGCTCATGGTCGACGGACAATCATTCCGGTTTCTCTGACGACATGGTCGATGCGCTGCTTCGCATGCAAAATCATCTGGCGGTTGCCGCCAAGATGGCCGTGCTCGGAAAGCTCGCCAACAACATGCTGACGACCTATCTCGGTGGCGACGCAGGCAAGCGCGTGCTGAACGGCCAGATTCGCCGCGGCGATGGAGAAACGATCCGCGCCGCTTTGGTGATGGGTGACATGCGTCAATCCACTGTCTATGCCGAAAAGGAAGGCCGCCAGGCCTATATCGATACCCTGAACGAATTCTTCGACGCGATTGCGGCGCCGTTCAATCGCAACGGCGGCGAGATCCTGAGCTTCCTGGGCGATGGCTTTCTCGCCGTATATCCCTGTGGCCGCCATAAGGACCCGTCGAAGATTGCTTCGCAGGCAGCCCTTTCGGCCGTCTACCAGGCACAGGCCCGGGTTGCCAAACTCAACAACGACCGGGCTGAGAAGGGTCTCGGCGCGGTCCGTTACGGGATCGGCCTGCATATCGGCAATGTGATGTTCGGCAATGTCGGGCTTAAGGACCGGCTGACATTCTCGGCCTTCGGTTCGGCCGTCAACGAAGTCCAGCGCCTACAGTCGCTGACGAAGAAGTACAATCGCGAAGTCGTGGCCAGCCAGGCTTTTGCCGGCTATTGCGGCGGCGAATGGACGACGCTCGGCGAAGAGAAGCTGCGCGGCATCCGTCAGAAGGTGACGATCCTTCAGCCCCGTGCACCCGCCCCGGCGCTCTCCATTGAAGGCAGTTTCCGCGAGGCCGCTCAGAACCTTCTTTCCGAAGCCGAACAGGTCATCCTGCTTCATCGCGATGCGAAAAAGCAGGCGAACTCGCCGACAGTCGAAAAATTCGTCCAGTAAGGCCGAGCAAAAAGGCCCTTGTTTGCTGGTGGAACTCAGGTAACCAAGCCCAGTCTCTGATCTGTGTCATCAACTGGACACCCCGTTTGCGGTACGATAGTGTGCCTTAACGGGAACACAAAAGAGACTGGGGTATATCATTGGTATGGCGTCTACTTCCGACCTGTTGCGTATCGAGAATCTAGACGTCTCGTTCTCGGTGTTCGGGGACAAGCTACGCGTTGTAAGAAATGCCGAACTACGCATTCTCCCAGGAAAAGTAACCGCCCTTGTTGGAGAGTCCGGCTCCGGCAAATCGGTGATCAGCCAGTCGATCATGGGTATCCTGCCGAACGCAGCGCAGGCGACAGGCAGCATCCTTTTTAACGATCCGCTGAACGGCGAGACCACCGACATTCTTCAGTTCGGCCGCGACAGCGAGGAAATGCGCGATTTGCGCGGCAAGCGCATGGCGACCATCTTCCAGGAGCCGATGACGTCGCTCTCGCCGCTCCACACGGTCGGCAACCAGATCAGCGAGGTGCTGCTGATCCATACGGATATCGACAAGAAGGAGGCGCGCGCTAGAACCGAAGAGATGCTCGGCCTCGTCGGATTTGCCAATCCGAAGCGCACCTATGACATGTATCCGTTCGAGCTTTCAGGTGGCATGCGCCAGCGCGCGATGATCGCCATGGCGCTGATTTGCAAGCCGGCACTCCTGATCGCCGACGAGCCGACAACTGCGCTCGACGTGACAATCCAGGCGCAAATTCTCGAGCTGCTGCGCGACCTTCAGCACAAGCTCGGCATGGCAATGCTGCTCATTACCCACGACCTCGGCGTGGTTGCCAATATGGCGGATGAGGTGGTCGTGATCTATCACGGTGAAATCATGGAAGCTGGCCCGGTGAATGCGATTTTCCGCAACCCGCAGCACCCCTACCTCAAGGGCTTGATGGCCGCCGTGCCGCATTTCGACATGAAGCCGGGCGAACGGTTGAAGGCCGTGCGCGACGTACCGGTCAATCTGGAATCGCTCATCGGCAAAAAGCAAACGGTCGATACGAACGCGCCGAAGGTGCTGCTTTCGGTCAATAATCTGTCCAAGACCTACAAGACGCGCAACCGCGGCCTTTTCGGCAGGGGGGAAGCCGCAGTCGTGCGCGCCGTGGACGATGTCACCTTCGATATCCGGCGCGGCGAATGTCTCGGGCTGGTTGGCGAATCCGGCTGCGGCAAGACCACCGTCAGCAAGATCCTGATGCGCGCCATTACGCCCGACACCGGCTCGGTGGTCTTCAATGACGGAAACGAAGTGATCGACGTGCTTTCCGTCAAGGGCGATGACCTGCAGGAATTGCGCACCAAGATCCAGATGGTGTTCCAGGATCCGGTCTCATCGCTGTCGCCGCGCATGACGGTGCGCAATATCCTGAGTGAGCCACTGGAAATCCACGACCGCGGCGACAGTTCCGAGCGCAAGCACAAGGTCGAGGCGCTGATGGGCGCGATCGGCCTCGACCGGCGATACCTGAACCGCTACCCCCACAGTTTCTCGGGCGGGCAGCGCCAGCGCATCGGTATCGCGCGCGCCCTTGCGCTCAATCCCAAACTCATCATTCTCGATGAGCCGGTTTCGGCGCTCGATGTTTCCGTGCAGGCGCAGATTCTCAATCTGCTGAAGGACTTGCAGAAGGAGCTCGGCCTTACCTACCTGTTTATCTCGCACAACCTTGCGGTCGTCGATTACATGGCTGATCGTATCGCCGTGATGTGCAAAGGGCGCATTGTCGAGATCGCGCCGCGTGAGGTCATTTTGCGTGATCCGGTGCATCCCTATACGAAGTCTCTGCTTGCCGCGGTCCCCTTCCCCGATCTGGATCGTCCGCTCGATTTCGAAGAGCTGCGCAAGAGTGGTGCGGCCGACAAGCAGAATTGGGGCGTGACCTTCACCGCCGAACATGACGACGCATCCGAGCTCGACTACGCCGATCTCGGCAACGGCCATCTCGTGCGGGCGCGAAAGGGTGCCGACGCGAAGGAACTGCGCGCATGGTAACCCGCCGAACATTTCTGGGCGGCCTCATCGGCTCGGCCATCGGACCCTCTCTCGCAAACGCTGTCGGCGAACGCGATATCGAACCAGAATTCCTGAGCGACCTGCTGAGAGCAGATCGTATTCCGCTGATGGCCGATCGGCTGCCGAAACACCCCCGCATCGTCAACATGAAGGAGGCCGGGCTGACGCCAGGCGTCTATGGCGGATCCGTGCGCACGATCATCGGCAGCGCCCGCGACATCCGCTACATGACGGTCTATGGCTACTCGCGCCTTGTCGGCTACGACAAGCACCTGCGTTTCCAGCCGGATATCCTGGGCGGCTACACCTCGGAAAACGACAGCGTCTTCACCTTTCACCTTCGCAAAGGCCACAAGTGGTCCGACGGTCATCCGTTTACAGCCGATGATTTCCGCTACTGGTGGGAAGACGTCATCCTGAACAAGTTTCTGACGCCTGGCGGCGGCGCACTGGAGCTACGACCTCACGGCGAGCTGCCCCGTTTCGAGGTGCTGGACGAACTCGTTGTCCGCTACAGCTGGGATATACCCAATCCGAATTTCCTGCCGTCGCTCGCCGGGCCGCTGCCGCTCGTGATCTTCGGCCCGGCGCATTACCTCAAGCAGTTCCATCAGAAATATCAGGATGACTTCCGGCTTTCAGCCTTGATGCGGGAAAACCGGGTGAAGAAGTGGGCCGACCTGCACATCAAGATGTCGCGAGCCTCGCGCCCGGAAAACCCTGAACTGCCGACGCTTGATCCCTGGCGCAACACGACGGCCCCGCCGGCCGATCAGTTTGTCTTCGTGCGCAACCCGTTCTTCCATCGCGTCGATGAGAACGGCATGCAATTGCCTTATATCGATCGCTTCATCCTGAATGTCAGTTCGTCCTCGATCATCGCGGCGAAGGCCGGCGCTGGCGAGTCCGACCTGCAGGCGACCGGCATCGATTTCAACGACTACACCTTCCTGAAGGAAGCCGAGAAGCGTTTTCCGGTAAAGGTCAACCTCTGGAAGCAGGCGCGCGGTTCGCGTCTGGCGCTCTACCCGAACCTCAATTGCGCAGATGAGACCTGGCGCAACCTCTTCCGCGACGTACGTTTCCGCCGGGCACTCTCGCTTGGCGTCGACCGGCACGAGATCAACATGGTCGCCTTTTATGGCCTCGGGAGGCCTAGCGCCGATACCGTTCTGCCGGATAGCCCGCTATTCAAGCAGGAATATGCCGATGCCTTTGTGCAGTTCGATCCCGATCAGGCGAACAAGCTGCTCGACGAACTCGGTCTCGCAAACCGCGACAGCGACGACATACGCCTGCTGCCGGACGGGCGGCGGGCGGAAATCACTGTCGAGACCGCAGGCGAAAGCACGCTCGATACCGATGTGCTCGAGCTCGTGCGCGATCACTGGAAGAATATCGGGCTGGCGCTTTTCACGCGAACCTCCCAACGCGAAGTTTTCCAGAGCCGCGCCATGAGTGGCACGACCACGATGTCGATATGGTTCGGAATCGAAAATGGCGTACCCACGGCCGACATGGCGCCAAGCCAGCTGGCCCCGACTATGGACGACCAACTACAATGGCCGATCTGGGGCATGCACTTTCTTTCCGCCGGCCAGGAAGGCAGTCCGCCCGACCTACCCGAGGCCGCTGAGCTGGTCGACCTCCTCAACCAGTGGGGCTCCACGTCCAACTTCCACGAGCGCGAAGAGATCTGGCACAAGATGCTGTCGATCTACACTCAGCAGGTGTTCTCGATCGGTCTTATCAACGGCGCACTGCAGCCCATCCTGCGTTCGGCGAAGATGCAGAACGTGCCGGAGAGCGCGCTCTACGGCTTCGATCCGACCTCCTATCTCGGAATCTACATGCCGGATACGTTCTGGCTGAAGGAGGCGTGAGGTGCTGAGATATATCCTCTGGCGGATTGCCGCCATGGTGCCGACGCTGATCGTGATTTCAGCGCTCGTTTTCACGATTATCGAACTTCCGCCTGGCGATTTCTTCGAGAGCCAGATCGCCGAACTGAGGGCGCAGGGCGAGACTGCGAACCTGCAGGAAATCGAAGAGCTCCGAAAGCAATACGGTTTCGACAAGCCCGAGATCGTTCGTTACCTTTATTGGGTCGGCGGCATGCTACAGGGGGATTTTGGCTATTCGTTCGAATACCAGCTGCCTGTTTCCGAAGTCGTCGGCGAGCGCCTGTGGCTGACGATCCTCGTTTCCTTCTCGACGATCCTGGTCACCTGGCTGATCGCCTTCCCGATCGGGATCTATTCCGCTACACATCAATATAGCTGGGGCGACTACGGGCTCACTTTCCTCGGCCTGCTTGGAATTGCCATTCCGAACTTCATGCTGGCATTGATCCTGATGTATTTCGCCAACGTCTGGTTCGGGGTCTCGATCGGCCATCTGATGGATCAGAGATATCTCAATGAGCCCATGAGTTGGGAAAAGGCGCGATCTATCCTCTCGCATCTCTGGATTCCCGTCATCATTGTCGGCACGGCGGGAACGGCAGGCATGATCCGCCGCCTGCGCGCCAATCTGCTGGACGAGATGCAGAAGCAATATGTGACGACGGCGCGCGCCAAAGGTCTTCATCCTACCCGCGCCCTCATCAAATATCCGCTGCGCATGGCACTCAACTTCTTCGTCGCCGACATCGGTTCGATCCTGCCGTCGATCATCTCCGGCGCCGAGATCGTCGCCATCGTGCTGTCGCTCGAAACGACCGGCCCGATGCTCATCAAAGCGCTCCAGAGCCAGGACATGTATCTTGCCGGTTCCTTCCTGATGTTCCTTGCCTTTCTCAACGTCATCGGTGTGCTTATATCGGATATCGCACTGGGCTTCCTTGATCCGCGCATCCGTCTGCAGGGCAGGAGCACCAAATAATGTCCTCTTTGCCGCCGCCTGGCGCTCCATTGCCGCACTACGTTTCGACCGCGCCTTTCGACCCGATCGCTACGGAGACCATGACGGCAGCAAATTCGCGTATTCACCTTGCTTCCCAGAAGCAGCTGATGTGGTGGAAGTTCAAGCAGCACCGATTGGCGCTGGCGTCCGGCATCTTCCTGGTGGCCGTCTATCTGATGATCCTGGTCGTGGAATTCCTTGCGCCCTACGGTCTGCACACGCGCAATGTGGACTACATCCACTCCCCGCCCCAGCGGGTGCACTTCTTCGACAAGGGCCAGTTCGTCGGTCCGTTCGTCTATGGCCGCACGATGCAGCTCGATCTCGACACGCTGCGGCGAATCTATACCGACAACCCGAACGATGTTCAACCGATCCGCTTTTTCTGCCGCGGTGACCCATACAAGTTCTGGGGCATCATCCCGTCCAATCTCCACCTCGTCTGCCCGGCAGAAGGCGGCCAGATGTTCCTGCTCGGTACCGATCGGCTTGGACGCGACGTGCTTTCCCGCATTCTTTACGGCGCGCGGATTTCGCTGACGATCGGCCTGATCGGCATCACGATCAGCTTCGTACTCGGCATCGTCATCGGCGGTCTTGCGGGTTATTGGGGCGGCATTTTCGACCTTGTCGTCCAGCGCCTGATCGAAGTTCTACAGTCGCTGCCGAGCCTGCCACTCTGGATGGCGCTTGCGGCCATCATGCCGGTGACGTGGAGCCCGATCGTCATCTATTTCGGCATCACCGTCATTCTCGGTATCATCGACTGGACCGGACTTGCGCGTGCGGTGCGCTCGAAGCTCCTGGCATTGCGTGAAGAAGACTACGTGCAGGCCGCCCAGTTGATGGGCGCGAGCACCCCCCGCATTATCGGGCGGCACCTGGTTCCCGGCTTCATGTCGCATCTGATTGCCTCTGCGACAATCTCGATCCCGGGCATGATCCTTGGTGAAACCGCGCTGTCATTCCTCGGTCTCGGTCTTCGTCCTCCGATCACGAGCTGGGGCGTCCTGCTTACCGAGGCCAAGAGCGTCAGCGTCATCGCTTTTTATCCATGGCTGCTTTTTCCGATCATACCGGTCGTCCTCGTGATTTTAGCCTTCAACTTTCTGGGAGACGGATTGCGCGATGCGGCTGATCCCTACAAATAGTAGAACGCCCGGCGGAGACATCGCGCTCCGTTGCTTTTCAACCTCCGGTAAACGGAGGGGCTAAGATGTCGTTCACTCCAAAGGAAATATCCATGGCCAGACGCGTGGAAGATGCTCGGATCCTGATGTACAGCCACGACACGTTTGGGCTCGGCCACCTGCGCCGCTGCCGAACAATCGCCCATGCGCTGGTCGAGGATTATCGCGGGCTAAACGTGCTGATCATCTCCGGCGCGACCATCGCCGGCGCCTTCGATTACCGGGCTCGCGTCGATTTCGTGAAGATCCCGAGCGTGATCAAGCTGCACAACGGTGAATACACATCGATGGCGAGCCATATAGACCTGCACGAAACGCTGAAGATGCGGGAATCGAGCATCCGCCATACGGCCGAGACCTTTCAGCCGGACATCTTCATCGTCGACAAGGAGCCGATGGGCCTCAAGGGCGAAGTCGAGGATACGCTTGCCTATCTCAAGGCCCAGGGTACCACGCTGGTCCTCGGCCTCCGCGAAATCATGGACGCGCCGCACCTGCTCGATGCCGAGTGGAAGAGAAACGGCATCATGAAAAAGATCGAACAATACTATGACAGCGTCTGGGTTTACGGGCCGCCGGATTTTTACGATCCCTTGATCGGTCTCGACGTCCCGCAAAGTCTGCGCCGGAAGATGGATTTCGTCGGCTTTCTCCAGCGGAGCGTCTCGAAGGACAAGAAGTCGATCAACGCCCGTAAGGATGATTATATCCTCATCACCACAGGCGGCGGCGGAGATGGTTCCGATCTCGTTCACGACGTGATGAACGCCTACGAGCATGATGCGACGTTGGAGCAAAAAGCGCTGGTCGTCCTCGGACCTTACATGCCGTCAGCCGAACGGGCGAAACTTGTCGAGAAGGGCGAGAAGATTCCCTATATCGAGGTGATCGAGTTCGACAACCACATGGAAGAGCTCATCGCGGGTGCCACGGGCGTCGTCGCCATGGGCGGCTACAATACCTATTGCGAAATCCTCTCCTTCGACAAACCTGCCCTCATCGTGCCGCGGGTCAAGCCTCGCGAGGAGCAGTTGCTGCGTGCCCAGCGTGCCAGCGAACTCGGTCTTGTCGACATGCTACTTCCTGACCAATCGGCTGATCCTGCCGTCATGGCGGAGGCGCTGAAGCGTCTGCGGGAACGACAACCACCATCGAAGGGTGGATGCGATATGCAACTCGAGGGGCTGAACCATATTTCGCAAACTGTCGGGCACTGGCTCGACAATCGACGCAATCGTCTCGCCCTTGTCGGCGCAGAATAAAGAACAAACCCTTGCCAGAACGCCGGAAGATCCTTGTCGTGCTGAAAGGCTATCCACGCCTTTCGGAGACCTTCATTGCACAGGAGCTGCTTGGGCTCGAGAAAGCAGGCTTCGATCTGACGCTGATTTCAATGAGGCGTCCGACCGACAAGAAGCGCCATCCGGTGCATGACGAAATCAAGGCACGTATCGTCTACCTGCCGGAATACTTGCACGAGGAGCCGCTCCGCGTGCTGAAAGGGCTTTTTTCCGGCTTCGGAAGGCCGGGTTTTATAGCGCTGTTGAAACGCTTCCTGATGGATCTGCCGCGTGACATGTCGCGCAACCGCTTCCGCCGCCTTGGTCAGGCGCTCGTCCTGGCGCGTGAATGGCCGGACAACGGGCAGTGGCTGCACGCACATTTCATCCACACGCCCGCATCTGTCACTGAATATGCAAGCATTCTGACCGGCGTGCCCTGGACCGTCTCGGCACATGCCAAGGACATTTGGACTTCGCCCGACTGGGATCTGAGCGTGAAGCTCGACAGCGCGCGCTGGGCCGTCACATGCACCAGGACCGGTTACGAGCATATGCGCGAGCTGAGCAGCCGCCCGGATACAGTGCATCTTAGCTATCACGGACTCGATCTTGCCCGGTTCGCCCCTTTCGAAGGGCTGCGCTCAAAGCGGGATGGCACCGACCCTGCCGACCCCGTTTTTCTCTTGAGTGTCGGCCGTGCGGTCGAAAAGAAGGGCTACGACGTCCTGCTGCGCGCCCTCGCCTTGCTTCCTAAATCCCTGCAATGGCGCCTCGAGCACATCGGCGGCGGCGAGGAGCTTGCGAAACTCAAGGCGCTCGCTTCGGAACTTGGCCTCGCTGGCAAGATCACCTGGAAAGGCGCGCTGGCCCAGGAGGATGTGCTCGACCACTACCGCCGCGCCGATGTCTTCGCACTTGCCTGCCGCATTGCGGCCAACGGTGATCGCGACGGCCTGCCGAACGTCCTCGTCGAGGCATCGAGCCAGCGTCTGGTGTGTATTTCCACCGAGGTGTCAGGCGTTCCGGAACTTCTGACGAATGGCGAGGACGGTTTTACCGTTCCACCGGAGGACCCCCGGGCACTGGCCGACGCGCTTGAAACAGCGATCTGTGATCCTGCGCTCCGAAGCCGCCTCGGCGACGCAGCTGAAAAACGCGTGCGCGAGCGTTTCGACTATCAGTCGAGCATAAAGCAGCTGGCCTACCTCTTTGAAGACGAATGGCAGAAGTCCTGATGACGGCAAAGAACATTTTCTTTTATGTTCAACACCTGCTCGGCATCGGCCATATCGCCCGTGCAAGCCGCATCGCCAGCGCTCTGGCAAGGGACGGCTTCGACGTGACCGTCGTCACCGGGGGCTTGCCTGTTCCGGGTTTTCCGGGCGAAGGGGTGAAAACCCTGGCGCTGCCGCCTGTCGTCGCAAGCAATGCCGGCTTCTCAGGCCTGGCGGACGCCGAGGGCAATGTAGCCGGCGAAGAGTTTCTTTCAGCGCGTCGCGATCTGCTGCTTGCTGCTTTTGAAAAGGCAAGGCCGGATGCTGTCATCGTTGAGGCCTTCCCATTCGGCAGGCGCCAGATGCGCTTCGAACTGCTGCCTTTGCTCGATTTAATCGAAAGGAGCAATCCACGGCCGAAGCTCTTCAGTTCCGTACGCGACATCCTGCAGGAAAACCGCAAGCCAGGGCGCGACGCAGAAACCGCCGGGCTTGTGAAGCGGCACTTCGATGCCGTGCTCGTTCATGGTGATCCCGATTTCGTGCGGCTTGAAGACACCTTTCCGCTGGCGGCCGAGATCGCCGACAAGGTACGCTACACCGGCCTGGTTACGCCGCCGCCGGCCGCCGAGCCGAGCGAGACCTTTGATATTATTGCCTCTGCCGGCGGCGGAGCCGTTGGCCTCGAGCTGATCCGCGCAGCGCGCGATGCGGCCGCAATGCTTCCCGGAGGCCACCGCTGGCTGCTCGTCACCGGGCCCAATCTGCCGGAATCCGACTTCGTTTCATTGGGCCGGGAAGCCCCTGCCAACGTAACGCTTGCGCGCTTCCGAAAGGATTTCCCCTCGCTCTTGCGTGGCGCGAAAGTCTCGATTTCACAGGCGGGCTACAATACGGTCGGCGATCTCCTGCGAACGGATTGCCGCGCGATCCTCATCCCCTTTGTTGCCGGCGGCGAGACGGAACAGACCGTGCGGGCCGAGCGCCTGCTGGCGATGGGCCTTGCTGCCATCCTCCCGGAACAGGGATTGACCGCCGAGCGGGTGGCTGCGGCGGTCACGGAGGCGCTTTCGGCGCCAGCGAGAAAGGAAGCGGAACTCGATCTGACCGGCGCCGAGACAACCGCTTCGATCATTCGCTCGATGCTCGGTTGAATTGCTCGCCTATTACGAAAGTCCTATGATATAAGTGAGCTCTGGGGAGAATCGGCATTCAACAGTAATCCGCTTCGCCTTGATTTCATTTCGACATCGGGGGCCGGTTGCATGAATCTGTTTTCTGCATCTCCTCTTCCGAACGGCCCTACTCTCGGCCTCACTCCTTCCCAACTGGCTGACGGTTAGCAATGGAAAAAAGCCTCGCCCGCTACATCTGGTCGAACACGCGGCTGCAACAACTTTGGATCCTGGCTGTCGTTGCCGTTTCGATGATCCCCTACTTCTTGTCCTTCGATCTGCCGAAACAGATCGTCAACGGACCGATTCAAGGTGATGGCTTCGACAACGCAAACGCGACGCAGACCTTCATGCATATTGCCTATGACATCCCGCTGATCGGGCATGTCGAATTCTTCGAGGGTATCCAGCTCAACCGGCTGCAGATGTTGATGGCGCTCAGCCTGGTCTTCCTGGCGCTCGTGGTTCTGAACGGTCTCTTCAAATTCTATATCAACACTTACAAGGGCCGGCTGGGCGAACGGATGCTGCGGCGTATCCGATTCGAGTTGATCGACAGGGTTCTTAGATTTCCGCCCGCTCATTTCAAGCGCGTGAAATCCGCTGAAGTTGCCACGATGATCAAGGATGAGGTGGAGCCGATGGGCGGCTTCACGGGCGATGCTTTCGTCGCGCCTGCCCTTCTCGGCGGCCAGGCGCTGACGGCACTCGCGTTCATCATTGTCCAGAATTTCTGGCTGGGCATGATCGCGGCAGGGATCGTTGGCGTTCAGGCGGTCATCATTCCCCGGATGAGGAAGCGCCTGCTCGAGCTCGGCCGCCAGCGCCAGCTCACCGCCCGAGAGCTTTCCGGCCGCGTCGGCGAAATTGTCGATGGCATAGGTACGATTCACTCCAACGATACCTCGAACCTTGAACGAGCGGACATCGCCTCCCGCCTCGGCCTGATCTTCTCGATCCGCTACGATCTTTATCAGTGGAAGTTCCTGGTGAAGTTCCTGAACAACTTCCTCGCTCAGGTGACGCCCTTCCTCTTTTACGCGATCGGCGGCTATCTGGCGCTGCAGGGACGCCTCGATATCGGCCAGCTCGTCGCCGTCATCAGCGCCTATAAGGATCTTCCGGGACCACTGAAGGAACTGATCGACTGGGACCAGATGCGCCAGGACGTTCAGGTGAAATACCAGCAGGTTTATGAGCAGTTCAATGTCGAACCGCTTATCGAGAGCCGTATCCAGGAAATCCCGACGGACACGATCGTTCCGCTGACGGCGGCGCTCATCGTCAGCAATCTTGCCATCAGCGACGATAGCGGCGCGCGCCTGGTCGATCACGTCTCGGCCGAGATCAAGCCGAACGAGACGGTAGCGGTCGTCGGCCCGAATGGCAGCGGCGCGGAAGCCTTTGCAGACGCGCTTGGCCGCATCGTCTGGCCGGACGCCGGCCGGATCACCATCGACGGTCGCGACCTGCTGGAGCTGCCGGAGTCGATTACGGGCCGACGGATTTCCTATGCCTCTGCCGATACGTATTTCTTCCACGGCACGCTGCGCGACAATCTTGTCTACGGTCTAAAGCATGCGCCGCTGACCGACCCCGGATACGAGGACCAGGCCGCGCAGGAATTCAAATGGCATGCGGCCGAGGCGCTCAAGGCAGGCAACCCGGTGCTCGATCTCAATAGCGACTGGGTGGACTATAGCGCGGCCGGGGCAACCGGGCCGGAAGACCTGCTCAAGGCGATCCGTCCGGTGCTCGATGCCGTCCTGATCTCGCAGGACATCCTGGACCTTGCACTCCGCTCGACGGTCAACACCGCCGCCCATGTGGCGCTGGCCGACCGCATCGTCGATCTGCGTCGGTCGTTGCGAGAACGCATGAAAGAGGAGAGCCTCGACAACATCGTCGTGCCCTTTGACTTCGACAGCTATAATTCCCAGGCGACAGTCGGCGAGAACCTGCTTTTCGGCACGATGAAGCGGCCGATGATGACGAATCGCAGACTTGCAGCACACCCCTATTTCCAGCAGCTTTTCCGCGAAACCGGGCTCAGCAACGACCTCTATGCGATGGGTCTGGAGATCGCCGAGAACGCCGTCGAACTCTTCCACGATCTGCCGCCGGATCACCCCTTCTTCCAGCAGCTGACCTTCATGACGGCGGATGATATTCCGACCTATCAGGCATTGCTGCAAAAATTGCAGAGCCGCAGGTTCGAGGATGCGACCGCGGACGAGCGCTCGATGATTATCCGGCTGAGCTTTGCCTATATCGAGCCGCGCCACCGCTTCGGCTTGCTGACCGATGAGCTGATGGCAAAGATCGTGGGCGCCCGCAAACAGTTTCACGAGCATATTCCGGCCGATCTCGCTGCACTCATCGAGCGCTATGATCCCGAACGCTTCACGTCGTCAGCGTCGCTGATGGACAATGTGCTGTTCGGCCGCATTGCCTATCAGCAGGCAGACGCCTCCGACCGCATCCGCACCATCATGGCT
Source organism: Rhizobium sp. SVR5-9E (assembly GCF_056755095.1). Lineage (NCBI taxonomy): Bacteria > Pseudomonadati > Pseudomonadota > Alphaproteobacteria > Hyphomicrobiales > Rhizobiaceae > Rhizobium > Rhizobium sp. SVR5-9E. The sequence goes on from NZ_JBNDHS010000001.1 coordinate 63,576, forward strand.
GATCTCTTCGATGCGCTCGATCTTTTTGACGACGTGCTTTCGATCGGCCTTGAATTCGACGTCGGCTCCGGCGGTAAGCGATTGACGATGGTCCAGCGCCAGAAGCTCAACCTTGCCCGTGCTCTCCTGAAACGTTCGGACTACTTCATCTTCAACCGGCCGCTTCCAGCGCTCGATCAGCGTTTGCAGGACCAGATCATTCGCAATGTCATCCAGGACTTGCACGAGGAGGGCAAGCGCCCAGCGATCGTCTGGGTGCTTTCGAATGCAAGACTTGCGGAAATCTTCGACCGGATTTTTCTATTCGATCGTGGTGACCTGGTGGAGGCCGGAATCTATCCGGAACTTTCCGAGAAAAACGGTATGTTCAAGGAACTGTTATCGTAATATTCTAATGGGGCGGCATAGAACGGCATTCTTGCGAGGGAATGTCCGTAGAGTTTTTGAAAGCGCATTCTCCTACGGCAGGAGAAGCGGTAAGGGGTAAAACACTCATGCTGTTGAGAGATGAAGTCGAAATGCTGCGTCGGGTGCCGATCTTTTCAAGGATTGCCCCGGCCAAACTCAAGCTTTTGGCTTTCACCTCGGACCGGATGACCTACAAGTCCGGCCAAGATCTTTTCCAGCAAGGCGATCCCGGCGACGCCGCCTATGTCGTGCTTTCCGGCACGGCCGACATTCTGGTGCACTCGCCGGCGGGCGACATAAAGGTCGCCGATGTAGAGGTTAATTCCATCGTCGGCGAAATCGCTATTCTCTGCGACGTATCGCGCACCGCAACCGTGCGTGCGACCTCGCCGCTCGAAGTGCTGCGTATCAGCAAGGAACATTTCCTGAAGCTGCTCAGCGATTTTCCCGAGATCGCAGTCGAGATCATGCGCGTCCTTGCCGATCGGCTGAACCATACGACCGCAGAGTTGACGGCAGCCCGTGCCAAACAGCCGCAAGCGGCCTTCCAGTAAATTTCGATAGATTCCAGCCCAAAAACCCACACGGCTTTCGCCGGCAAGCGGGTGCCAGCGCCCAGCTTCTGCGCGCGATCAGCAAGGCCGGCATGAATCGCGGATCATCAGGCGTCCTGCCAGCACGATCTTCCGGCTCGGCGGCTCATTGCGCCCGGCAATTCTTTCAAGGATCAACTGTGCCGCCTGCTCCCCGATGGCATGGACCGGCTGGGCAATCACCGTCAGGTTTGGTTGGAAAACATCTGCCCAGGGGAAGTCGTCGAAGCTCGAGACCGAAATGTCGTCGGGGCAGCGCAGGCCCATGTCGCGGATCGCCCTCATAACGCCGATCACCATGAGGTTGTTGGCGGAGAAGAGCGCGCTTGGCCGCTCGGGCTGTACCAGGAGCTGCATGGCGGCATTATAAGCGTCGCGTTCCCGGAAGTTGCCGAACCGGATCAGTTCATCACTCAACGGGATGCCCGCGGCTTCGAGAGCTGCTTTGTAGCCGGCAAGACGGCTCCGACCGGTCCAGGTGTCGGGCGAGCCGGAAATATATCCGATCCGGCGGTGACCGAGGCCTATGAGATAGTTGATGGCGTCATGCACCGCACGCTGATTGTCGAGCACGACGGCATCGGCATCGATGCCGTTGCAAATCCGGTCGATGAGCACGGTCGGGATGTCGGTTTTTGCGAGCGAACGTTCGAGGGCATGGTCGTCGCCGGCCGGCGCGATTATGAGGCCATCCACCATGCGGTCGAGCAGGAGTGAAATCTGTTCGTCCTGCAAAACGGGATCCTCGTCGGTGCAGCAGAGCATGACCGCATAGCCCGACCGGTGAAGGACATCCTGGATCACCGAAGTCACATCGGTGAAGAAGGGGTTGGTGATGTCGGCGATGACGAGGCCAACCGTCTTGGTCGTGCCTATCTTCAGGCTGCGGGCGATGGCATTGCGCTTGTAGCCGATCGACTGGATTGCGTGCTCAATCCTGCCGCGCAGCTCAGTGCTGACCGGTGCCGTGCCGTTGACGAAGGCGGAGACGGTCGCAACCGAGACTCGCGCTGTCGCCGCGACGTCGAGCATCGTCGGTGCCGATTTTCTTCGCTTTGACGAAACCGGGTCCATTTTCGAAACGTTTAGAATGCCAATTTCGCTAATACTTACGATATTGGCATCTTTTGGGCAATATCGCAAAATCGCCATCCTCGGAATCGCTTGACAGAATCTAAACGTTTAGATTAGCTTTCTTTCTTCGCTTGTAGCCGCCGCGAGACAGAGATGGGGGGAGGCCGTCATTGTCATGCAGGACGACGCGAATGCTTTTCCCGGGGGCGTCGTTGCGCCTCATCTCCCTGGCGCGCCATTGCTGGCTGCTAGGGAGATTTTCAAGACATTTGGCGGCATCACGGCGCTTGGCGGCGTGAGCTTCGACCTTGTGTCCGGCGAGATACACTCGCTGATGGGGGAGAACGGCGCCGGCAAGTCGACACTGATGAAGATCCTGTCCGGCGTTTATTCCGACTATGACGGAACGATCGAGATCGACGGCAGAAGGATCCGCTTTGCCAGCGTGCGAGATGCCGAGGCGGCCGGTGTGGCAATCATCCACCAGGAGCTCAATCTCGTCCCCGAACTGACGATCGCAGAGAACATGTTCCTCGGGCGCGAGCCGCTGATCGGCGGCCTTTTCGTTGACCGCAAGACCTGCCTTCGTGAAGCGCAGACGCTGCTTGCCCGCCTCGGAATCCAACTCGACCCGGAGGCGAGGATCAGCACGCTGAGGGTTGGCGAGCAGCAACTCGTCGAGATCGCGAAAGCGCTCTCGCTCGATGCTCGCGTTCTGATCATGGACGAGCCGACGTCTGCTCTGTCGCCGGGGGAATGCGAGCGATTGTTCGCGATCATGCGGCAGCTCGCCGCCTCAGGGGTCGGCATCATTTATATATCCCACCGCATCGACGAAGTGATGCAGTTGAGCGATCGCGTGACGGTGTTCCGCGACGGCCGTCACGTTTGGACCAGGGCGATGGCTGACATTGACGAGGATCAGATCATCTCCGCCATGGTGGGTCGCAATCTCCACCGGTCCGAACACGCCCGGGACGGCGCCGATGTGGGTCGTGCGGCCGTGCTTTCGGTCCGCGACCTCACGCTCGCGATTTCGGATCGCCGCGGCTGGAAGCAGGTGCTGCGGGGCGTCACCTTCGATGTTGCAGCCGGTGAAATTCTCGGGATCGGCGGCTTGCTCGGCGCAGGCCGGACGGAAATCCTGCAGGCGATTACGGGCGCGACGGAGGGTCAGGTCGGCGGGCAGATTCTCATCGAAGATAGGCCGGTTGCCGTGACCTCGCCGGTCGATGCGCGTCGCCTCGGCATTGCCTATGTCACCGAGGATCGTAAGGTGCAGGGACTGCATCTTCATGACACGATCACCGATAATGTCGCCCTTCCGCGCGTCGGCCGGCTGGCGCGCTTCGGCATCCGCGACCTTTCGGGCGAGGAAGCGCTGGCGGCGAACGCCGTCCGCACCCTCGGCATCCGGGCGTCCGGCACGGATCAGGTGACCGGTACGCTGTCGGGCGGCAATCAGCAGAAAGTGGTGATCGGCAAATGCCTTGCCGCCAATCCTCGGATCCTGCTTCTCGACGAGCCGACCCGCGGCATCGATGTTGGCGCCAAGAGTGAGATCTACGAGCTGATCTTCCGGCTCGCAGGCGAAGGCATGGCAATCGTCGTGGTAAGTTCGGAAATGCCGGAGCTGCTGCATCTGGCGGACCGCATCCTCGTTATGTCGGAGGGCCGGCAGACCGGCATCCTCGACCGGGGCATGGCGAGTGAGGAGCGCATCATGCAGCTCGCAGCGCCGCGTGCGCTGAGAAGGCAGGGAAAGGTGACTGCATGACGGTCATGAAACTCGTTTCACGCACGAAGCTTTACTGGGGGCTGATCGCCATCTTCCTGATCGGCGTGACCTTGTCGCCCGTGACCTCGTCAGGAAGGAACATCTTCCTTTCGAGCGGCAACCTGCTCGATGTGCTTCGGCAGGTTTCCACGACCGGGCTGATCGCCACCGGCATGACGGCCGTCATCATCACCGGCGGTATCGATCTCTCGGTCGGTTCGCTGATGGCAATCTGCAGCGTCATCTGCGCCATGCTGCTTACCGTGCCGGGCGATACGCCCGCCTTCTTCGTCGGCGTTCCTGCCACGCTGCTCGCAGCCCTCGTGATCGGTGCGGCGGTGACGCGCTTCGTCTTCCTGAACATCGAGAAGAGCCGCACCGGCGTCGCCCATGGCCGCGACCTCACGCTCGATGCGACACGCGGCATCTATGTTCCGGCTTTCGTTGGTCTCGGCATCGCAGCACTTCTGCTTTTCTTCCTGCTGCCGCAGAGCGAGAGCAAGTTCGGCGTGCTCGGCGTACTCTTGGTCGTGCCGGCGGTCGGGCTGCTCTTCGGCGCTATCAACGGCGTGATCATCGTGGTGGGTCGGCTGCAGCCCTTCATCGTGACACTGGCGATGATGGTAACGGCGCTCGGCATCGCACGCCTGACGGCGGGACAAAACAATGCGGTACTACCCGTCTATACCGGCTCCAACGCGACGGCTGATTTCGATATCCTGCGCTCGCTTGTCTTCGGCATCATCCCGATGCCCGGCATCTTCTTCATAACCGCAATCGTGCTCTACGGCGTGGTGCTGAAGTTCACGCCCTTCGGCCGCTTTGTCTATGCGATCGGCGGCAACGAGGAGGCGGCGCGGCTATCGGGCATCGACAGCGGCAGGGTCAAGATCGTCACCTATGCCATGTCCGGTCTGCTCGCGGGCATCGCGGCAATCCTCTACGTCGCGCAATATCGGCAGGGAAAACCCGATGCCGGCGCGGGACTGGAACTCGATGCCATCGCCGCAGTGGTCATCGGCGGCACAAGCCTCATGGGTGGCCGCGGCAGCCTCGCCGGCACCTTCTGCGGCGTGCTGATCTTTGGCCTGCTATCCAACATCCTGCAACTCCACAACATCAACTCGAACCTTCAGCTTGTGCTGAAGGGTCTCATCATCATCGGCACAGTGCTCGTTCAGGAGCGCAATGCACGCGATATTCTTGCGCGCTTCCGGCTCACCATGCCGCGGCACGCGAGATCGGAGGCGTCCGGGGAGGAGCGTCCGCCTAAGGAGACAATGTCTCTCAACACTGGAGGAAACGGAAATGAAACGTCGTGACATGTTGAAGATGGCGGTCGTTACAGCCGCGCTTTTCGCCACCACATCGCTTGTCGCCTCGCATGACGCGATGGCGCAGGACAAGAAGTTGCGCATCGGGTTCTCGCAGGCGACCACGATCGAGCCTTGGCGCGCCCAGTTCAACAAGGACATCATCGCTGAGGCCGCCAACCATCCCGAGGTCGAGCTGATCATCACCGATGGCGAGGACAAGACGGAAAAGCAGGTGGCCGATGTCGAGAACCTGATCCGCCAGGAAGTCGATGCCATTCTGATCTCGCCGAAGGAATCCGCCGGACTGACCGGCGTCGTGTTGCAGGCGATCGACGCCAAGATCCCCGTCTTCGTGCTCGACCGCAACGTCGACACCGACAAATACATCCAGTTCGTCGGCGGCGACAACAAGCTGATCGGCCGCGCGGCGGGCGAATATGCGGTGGAACTGCTCGGCGGCAAGGGAAAGGCGACTGGCAACGTCGTGGAGATCTGGGGCGGTATGGGCACGCAGCCGGCGCATGACCGGCACGACGGTTTCCATGAGTTCACCGACAAGGAGCCGGGCATCAAGAACCTGCTTGACCAGCAGTCGGGCGACTGGAAGCAGGATCAGGCCTATAACATCATGGCGACCGCGTTGCGCAACAACGAGAAGATCGATCTCGTTTATGGGCATAACGATCCAATGGCCTATGGCGCCTATCTCGCCGCCAAGGATGCTGGCAGGGAGAAGGAAATCAAGTTCATCGGCATTGATGCGCTGCCGGGCGAAGGCGTGACCTGGGTGAAGAACGGCGAACTGACCGCCACCTTCCTCTACGCTACTCCTGGTGCGGAAGGCCTGCGTCAGGCGATCAAGCATCTTAACGGCGAAAAGGTAGAAAAGACCGTCGTCCTCGATACGATGAAGGTAACCAAGGAGAATGCCGAACAGGTGCTCAAGGAAAAGGGCATGTAAGTCCGGTGCTGGACCAAAACGGACCGGCGTGCAGCGCCGGCCCGGCGCTCTTTAGTAGGCGTGCTTCATCAAGCACCTTGGAAGCGTCTCCGTTCTGTGAAGGGGACTGGACGCCTCACGCGAGCGACCCGAACATCAGTGCTGTTTAGCGCGATGGTGGTCGCTGGCGGCCGCCGCAGGGCATCCTCAGCCGCTCTGCCGCGCCGCATCTTCGAGCTTCGAGCGCAGCCACCGATGAGCTGGGTCATGACCAAAGCGATTGTGCCATACCATTTGAACGGGCGTCGCAGGCGCCGACCAGGGCAACTCCGAGACCGCCACGGAACCCGATCTGAGAAAGACATCCGCCAGCCTGGCGGGGGCGATCGCCGCCGCTGACGTTCCGGCCAGCAGCGTGGGAAGCGCGAGGAAGTGCGGCTGGACGACCTTCAGGTTCGGTGTCGCCCCGATCTTCGCGAATTCTCCCGCAAGCGTCGCGCGATCAAACATCTCCGTCCGCCGGGTCAAGCCGCGCTCGGATATCGGCCCATCCTCAATGCCGCCCGCTGCTACCACAAAGAGAGGAAGGGCGGAAAGCTGATCGACGGTGATGGGGCGACCGGCAAGGGGGTGATCAGGGGCGACCATCGCCACGTCCCGCTCATCAAAGAGCAGCTGGGCACGAAGACGATGGGGAATGTCCGAGAAGGAACCGAGAGCCACGTCAACCCGTCCCACATCTATCTGTGCTGTCAGGTCGATCCTTGTCGCAGGCAGGATCGTCACGCCCGCATGCGGTGCAAGTGACGCCAGGGCCCGAAGGAAATGCGGGACCACCACCGCCGTCATATAATCCGTCGCCGCTATGCAGAATTGGCGAGTAGAGGTTTCAGGTTCGAAGACCGGAGAGCCTATCGCCCGCTCGGCAGCCACCAGCGCATCCCGCACCGGCGGCGCCATTTCGGTCGCGCGCGCTGTCGGCGCCATTCCCGCAGCCGTACGGACGAAAAGCTCGTCGTTCAACAGGGCGCGCAGCCGAGAGAGCGCGTGACTAACCGCCGAGGGGCTGAGCCCGATCGCCTGGCCCGCACGAAGCACGTTTCGTTCCCGCATCACCGCATCGAAAACGACAAGAAGATTAAGGTCGAGGTTGTTCATGCACTCACAAGTTCGGTTGCACAAAGGCGCGCAATAATGCATGCCATGCATTTTCATATTGTCAACATTGCACTTCCTGAAACAAGCCGGCCGGGCGATGCTCGGGGTGTCGAACTACTAACGGACGCCAGCGATGACCAGCGACCCAGATACAGTCTCCGCCGTTGACCACGTCATGCGCGGTCGGTTTGCCAACCGGTTTTACGTGGATCGCACTGTAGACTTTGTGACGGTCACCCAGATCATCGACGTAGCACGTCATGCCGCGACAGGAGGGAATGTGCAGCCCTGGCGGGTACATCTGGTGACGGGCCATGCCAAAGCGGCGCTGGTCGGAGCGATCGGAGTTGCGCATGAGACCGAGGCCGGTGCCCACTCAGCCGAATACAATTATTTCCCGGAAAATCTGCCGGAGCTTTATGCGTCGCGCCGGCGGGAGTTCGGCGCCGTCTTTTATGGGTCGATTGGCATTGACGCCAAGGATCACGTCGCGCGCGCCGCGCAGACCGCGCGCAACTACCGGTTCTTCGGTGCTCCGGTCGGCCTCATCTTCACGATCGACCGACACCTGGAAAAGGGAAGCTGGCTCGACCTTGGCATGTTCATTCAGAACGTGATGCTGGCCGCGCGGGCACGCGGTCTCGACACCTGCGCCCAACAATTCTTCGCCCGCTACCATGCCGTCATCCGCCACCATCTGCCGCTCGCACCCGAGGAGATGGTGGTCTGCGGCATGTCGATGGGATTTGCCAACCCCGAAAGGTCACAGCAACGACCGCCGATGCCGAAAGCGCCGATCGAAGACATCGCTTCATTTCACGGCTTCTAAGCCCTTCCTGGAGGAACTTTCATGACTGAACGTGACGAACTGATCGAGGCAACAATTGCTTTCATCGATGAGATAAAAGACAAGACGCCGGGCGCGGAAATGGAGCGTTGGCTGAACGACAAGCACGGTCCTGGCAGTGCGATCTACGAAGACCTCGCACGCCGTGTGAGGCGCGGCGTCGAGGACGGCTGGGCAGCCGACGTCGAGATCAGCGGGCGGCATTACCGGCGCAGCCGTCTTCTCGAGCCTTCCGCGAGAACGCATTATTTCAGTCTAACGACCGTCTACATGGACAGCCGTCAGGGCCGCCTCCCCGCCGACCAGAAGCCGGATTTGGCTCACGCTTTCCGGGGAGACTATCATCTCCATCCGTATGGCGAGTTCAACCTCGTTGTGCCATTGGAGCCGACCGCCGAACTGATGGGGCCGCTGGGATGGCGGCATGCCGGATGGACGGCGCCCGCCCCCGGCAGCCATCACTATCCCGAGGCCAGGGGCGGCGCGCTGATTGCCTTCTTCCTCCTGCCTTCCGGGCGCATCTCCTATGACATCGAGGCACCGGACAGCTGACTTGGTCAGATGAATCCATCCGCCAGCAGACCGGAACGCAAGCTTGTCGTCGATGGTTGTGTCCATGGCTGTGCGGCAGTCTTCCTTTCCAGCTAGCATTGATGAGGCATCCGTGCCGAACAGCACGGATGCCTTTACTAATGGTAAACGGGAAAGCTTGATGGGCTACCCCGATGGCTTTTCTGAAAACCACCTAAGCACCCTTTGGACGCAGGATTCTAATCGCAATGGACGAGGCTGGCGCTTCTGCTTGCCTGGCTATTCGGCTGATTAGGCCACGGAGATGGATGCGTACGCTCCCTACTCCCGACACGACGGTCAGAGACCCAGGAAACCAATTCCAGATCCGCAAAGCAGGGAGTCCCTGATTGAAAGGAGCGGCCATTCGATATATATGACATAATTGAAAATCTTTGAGGAATTCATGCAAGTCGAGCTTCCGATCGAAACCATCGCAGAAAGCAGTTACCGGCGGATACGTGGCGACATCATTTTTGGCCGTCTGCTTCCGGGCCAGAAGCTGAAACTCGATAATTTGAAGGCCTACTACGAGACCAGCGTCAGCACGTTGCGGGAGATCCTGAACCGCTTGACATCCGAAGGGCTTGTTGTGGCGGAAGGCCAGCGCGGTTTCGAAGTTGCCCCGATATCGGTTGCCGACCTTCGGGAGATTGCGGCACTTCGGCTATTGTTGGAGGAGCACGCGCTTGAGCAGTCGTTTGACCAGGGCGACGTGGAATGGGAGGCCCGGCTCGTGTCCGCCCATTACAAACTGGCGCGAATGGAAAAGATGATGGCTTCGGGCGACACCAGCAGAGCCGAAGACTGGAAACGCTACGACTGGGAATTTCATCAGGCCCTGATATCCGCCTGCGGATCCCGTCTGCTCATGGAGACACATTCCGCCGTCTTCGACAAATATTTGCGGTATCAGATGGTTGCCCTCTCTTATCGTGGAGATGTCGCGGAACAGGAGCATAGGCAGCTTCTGGGCGCCGCGTTGCAGCGTGACAGCAAGACCGCAAAGAAAGTCCTTCAGCGCCACATCCAGGCAGGGGTGGAGCACGCGCTCGGAAAAGGACTGCTATCAGCCCTTCCCTCGCAAGCAGGATAGCGTCTTGCCGCACTCGCATGCTTGCGCGAAGCAGAGGATTACATGCTCAAAAATACTGGTGAACCTTCGGAGACCGTGAGCGACGTCGTGTTCCGGCAGATCCGTCAAGATATCATCTCGGGGGCCCTGGCGCCCGGTGCGAAAATCAAACTGGAGCAAGCCAAGGAACGCTACTCGATCAGCGTTTCGTCGCTGCGCGAAATACTGAGTCGCCTGACCACGGAGAACCTGGTGCTGGCCGAGGGGCAGCGCGGCTTCGAGGTCAGCCCTGCGTCCCGCAAAGAGCTTGAAGAGCTCGCCGACCTGCGCACGGTGCTGGAAACCCATGCGATCGGCCTGTCCTTCGCGGCCGGAAATCTCGAGTGGGAGGGGCGCATCGTTGCAGCCCACCACAAGCTGGCGGCGGCGGAGAGGAAGTTGCTTGCAGGCGATGCGTCACGCACCATCGACTGGGTTCGCTATGACTGGGAATTTCACCAGGCGATCGTCTCGGCCTGCAATTCCGCGACGCTGATGGCGGCGCTTTCTTCCGTGTTCGACCGGTTTTTGCGTTACCACATGCTGGCCCAGAGCTTTCGCGGCAAGGCCGTCGTCGACGACCACAAGCTCCTGTTCGAACTCGCCCTGAGGCGCGACATCGAGGGGGCTCGAGCCGTCATCCGCCGGCACGTCCAGAGCGGCGTGGAACATGTCCTGAAAAGCGGGTGTATTGCCTGACGGCAGGCATCAACCGGCATCCTTGGGAATGCCTTCGGGACGCATCTGCTTTTTGAGGGCGGCAATGCGGAAAATGGCATTGGACGCACCGTAGCCGCGGTAGCCGCGGCGCTCGACGATCTCGAAGAAGAAGCCCTCGCCATATGTGCCGCTATAGAGCTGGAAATATTCGCCATGCTCGTCGCGGTCGTAGAGGATGTTTTCTGCTTTCAGCCGCTCGGTGAGGTCGGGATCCAGACCGAAGCGGGCCTCGACGTCGTCGTAGTAGTTTGGCGAGATATGGAGCGCCTTGAAACCTCTCTCCCGAAGAGCATGGGCGGTGGCGAATATGTCGTTGGTCGAGAAGGCCAAATGCTGGATTCCCGAGCCGAATTTCTCAGCGATGAAATGACCGGCGAGCGTGCGGCGATTTTCCGCCCCGTTCATCGTGATGCGCAGCGTACCGGACTCATTCTCGACAACCTGGCTGCGCACGACGCCGCTCGGATCGATGATATCGACCATCGGCGTCTTCCTGGTCTCGAAGATCGAGGTGTAGAAGAGCAGCCAGGTCAGCATTTCGTCATAGGCAACTGTCTGGGCGATATGATCGATCTGCTGCAGGCCGGCATCAGCAGCACGACCATTCTTCTCCGAAACGGGCTCGAAATCGATCTCCGAGAAGCGGCCGAGCGGGCTCTTGTCATCGATGAGGTAGACGAGGCCGCCGCCAACGCCGCGAATGGCGGGAAACTCCAGTTCCCCATCGGCGACAGGCTGGCGGAAGGGCTCGGCATCGAGCGCCAGCGCGCGCCGATAGGCTTCGGCAGCATCATCCATGACGAGCGCGAGCGCATAGGCAGATGTACCGTGGACCGCATAGGCCGCGTTCGCAAAGCCAGCAGTATCGACATTGACGAGAATGCGGATATCGCCCTGTTCGAACAGCGTCACCTTCTTGGAGCGATGGACAGCAGCCTTGCGGAAGCCGAGGGCCCCGAGCAGGGCGATCAGCTCGACGGCCTCATCTTCATCGGTGGCAAATTCGACGAAACCGACACCTTTGACGGCAGCGCGTTCTGGCATGGGAACGCCGATCGGCGTCTGGACGTTCCGGCGAACCTGATCGGCCAGATAGATTAGCGACCGGTGGCCGTCGGCGGCAATTGCTCGCGTGGAGCCGCCACGGAACTGGTCGTTGAAGATCTCCAGCGAGAAATAACCATCATAGCCTGTCGAGGCCACAGCCTCGGTAAAGGCCGTGACGGGCAGATCGCCTTCGCCCGGCATATTGCGGAAATGACGACTCCAATAGAGCAGATCCATATCGATCAGCGGTGCATCCGCCAATTGGACGATGAATATTTTCTCCTTTGGAATCGAACGGATCGAGTTGATGTCGATCTTTCGTGACAGGGAATGGAAGCTGTCGAGAATAAGTCCGACATTGGGATGATCGGCGCGGCGTACGATCTCCCAGGCGTCGCGATGGTCATTGACATAACGCCCCCAGGCGAGCGCCTCGTAACCTATCTTCAGGCCACGTTTGGCTGCGCGCTCGCCAAGCTCGTGAAAGTCGGCGGCCGCGCGGTCAATGCCGCCGAGGGCCGCCTGCGAGACGTTCGAGCAGACGAGAACCATGTCGGTTCCGAGTTCCTGCATGACGTCGAACTTACGTTCGGCCCGATCGAAGGTGCGGCTTCGCAACGCATCCGGCATGCCTTCGAAATCGCGGAAGGGCTGAAAAAGCGTTATTTTCAGCCCCAAATCATTCGCCATCCTGCCAACATCAGCAGGGCTCCCGTCGAAGGCCAGGAAGTCGTTCTCGAAGATCTCGACGCCATCGAAGCCCGCCTGCGCGATGGCTTCGAGTTTCTCCGGCAGTTCACCGCTCAGCGTTACCGTCGCAATCGAGGTCTTCATGATCAACAACCCTTTCCATCGGCAAGACGAGGGCCAGTTGGCTGACTTGAATACAGCCGCCAACCTCCTCCTCATGGCATTATGTCAAATGTCGTGAGCATTTCAATTCAATTGATCAAATCAAAAGTATCATATGATTTTTAAAAACTATGTTGATTTACGCCCAATCCTCTGGCAAACACGTATCATACAGTCGGGAGAGGATGGCTGTTGGGTCGAAGACGACCGCAAAAGGAGGAGGAATCAATGTTCAAGTCGATGCTGACGCGCCGAAATGCCATGCTGGGGGCCGCCGCTATCGTGGCTGCCATCGGGCTCGCAAAGCCGGCGGCCGCCATCACGCCGGAGGAGATCAAGGCCAAAGGAAAGCTCGTCGTTGGCATCCAGGGCGACAACCCGCCGTGGGGCTTCGTGACGAGCGCAGGCAAGCAGGACGGTCTCGACGCCGATATCGCATCGCTCTATGCCAAGGAACTGGGCGTGTCGGTCGAGTTCGTGCCTCTTGAAGTCAACAACCGTATCCCGGCCCTGACGACGGGTCGCGTCGACGTACTCTTCGCGACAATGGCGATGCTACCGGATCGCGCCAAGGCTGTTCAGTTCAGCAAGCCTTATGTTGCCAACGCCATCGTCCTGATCGCCCCGAAAACGATGTCGATCAAGACCAATGACGATATGGCCAATCTTTCGATCGGCGTCGCCAAGGGCGCGGCCCAGGACACGCAGGTCACCAAGAACGCACCACAAAGCGCAACGATCCGCCGCTTTGATGGTGACGCGCCCAGCGTCCAGGCTCTGGTGTCCGGGCAGGTGCAGGCGCTTGGCGGCAACATCTTCTACATGGACCGTGTCGAAAAAGCGCGTCCGGGCGAATTTGAAAACAAGCTCGAATTCCAGAAGCTCTACAACGGCGCCTGCACGCGCCTTGGCGAGAAGGAAATCAACGCCTCGATCAATGCCTTCATCGATAAGATCAAAGCGAACGGTGAGCTCAAGAAGATCTACGACAAGTGGATGAAGGTGCCGGTTCCGGAATTCCCCGCGAGCCTCGACGGCATTCCGTTCACCGTCAACTGAGCCACTCGCTCCTTCAGCAAAGGCAAAACGGGCGGGCATCGCGATGCCCGTCAACGGAATTGCCCTGCCAAAGGCTAGACCTGGCGCGTTTCGAGGAGCGCGATCATGAACAAGACGATATTTGTGCTCAACGGGCCGAACCTGAATCTTCTTGGCCAGCGGGAGCCAGCCATTTACGGCACGGCGACGCTCGCCGATATCAAGGAAAAATGCCTCGCCAAGGCGAAAACTTTGGGCTTCGACGTCGACTTTCGCCAGACAAATTTCGAGGGTGAGCTCGTGGAGAGCGTGCATCAGGCGCGCAACGAGGCCTGCGGCATCATCATCAATCCTGCCGGCTATACCTTCACATCGATCGCCCTGCTCGACGCGCTGAAGACGTTCGATCCGCCGAAAATCGAGCTGCACATATCGAACGTCCATGCCCGCGAAAGCATCTATCACAATTCGTTGGTCTCACGTGTCGCCACCGCGATCATGATCGGCTTCGGCGCAAACGGATACGAATTGGCGATCCAGGCGATGGCCGGCATGGTCAAACGCGGCTGAGGAGAGGCGATGAACTACACCCTGGATTTCACGCCAGTCATCGACGGCTTGCCTGGCCTGCTGCTTGGCTGTCTCGGCACGTTCCTGCTTGCCATTTGCGGCATGCTGCTGGCAATCGTGATCGGCATCGGCGGCGTCGCGTTGCGGGATTCGCCGTTCAAGCCGCTGCGCTGGCTGATCATCGGTTTCGTCGAACTCATCCGCAACACGCCGTTTTTGGTGCAGATCTTCTTTCTTTACTTCGCGCTGCCGCTTGCCGGTATCCGGCTCGACCCAACGCCGACGGCGATCATCGCGCTCGGCATCAATGGCGGCGCCTATGCCATCGAGATTATCCGCGGTGGCGTCCAGTCCATCCCTAGGGGGCAGATGGAGGCAGGGCTGGCGCTCGGTCTGCACAAGGCGCAGGTCTTCCGGCTGATCATCCTCAAGCCGGCGCTACGGGCGATTTATCCGTCGCTGACGAGCCAATTCGTGCTGCTGACGCTGTCGACCAGCATTGCTTCGGCGATCTCGGCCTATGAATTGACATCCGTCTCGCAACGCATCGAGTCGGAAAGCTTCAGGAGCTTCGAGGTCTATTTCACGGTCCTGATCTTCTACCTCGTCATTTCCTGGCTGATGATGCGCCTCTTTGCGCTCTTTTCGGCCCGCTATTTCACTTATCCGGTCAAGTAGGAGCTACCATCATGGGCAGCGAAGAATTCGTTTTCCTTTTGATCGGCCTGAAATGGACCGTCCTTCTGTCCGCCGTCGGGTTCGTCTGCGGTTGCATAGCTGGGCTTGGCGTCGCCTTGGCGCGCACGTCCGAGATACCGGTGCTGGAACGCGCTACGGCCGGCTACATCGCCTTATTTCAGGGCACGCCGCTGCTGATGCAGCTTTTCGTCGCCTATTACGGTCTGGCTTTAATCGGCCTGAAGCTCGACGCCTGGCTGTCTGTCGCCATAGGATTGACGTTGCACGCCAGCGCCTATCTGGGCGAGATCTGGCGAGGTTCGATTGAGGCCGTGCCGCGCGGCCAGACCGAGGCCGCAAAGGCGCTCAGCCTCAAATATGTCTGGCGGATGAAGGACGTGATCCTGCCTCAGGCGCTGCGCATCTCGCTGCCGGCAACGATTGGCTTCCTCGTGCAGCTCATCAAGGGAACCTCGCTGGCCTCGATCGTTGGCTTCACGGAACTCACCCGCGCCGGCAACATCATCTCCAACCAGATCTTTGAGCCGCTGACGGTCTTCGGGATCGTAGGCGCCTTGTACTTCCTGATGTGCTGCCCGCTGACGATCTTCGGCGCGCGCCTCGAAAAGCGATTTGCCGTGTCGGCCCGCTGATGACGCTCAAGCGAAACCACGAGAGATCGATGGAATTCAGACCATGACCAATGCTTCTGCATCGACCGTAGAGACCATGATCACCATGACTCACGTGGAGAAATGGTATGGCGCCTTCCAGGCCCTTCATGACATCAACATGTCGGTCCGCAAGAGCGAAAGGATCGTGCTGTGCGGACCTTCGGGTAGCGGAAAATCGACGCTCATCCGATGCATCAACCATCTGGAGACTTACCAGAAGGGGGAGATCCGCGTTGGCGGCATCCTGATGGGAAACCAGGCAAAGGCGATCGATGCGATCCGGCGCGAGGTCGGCATGGTCTTCCAGCAGTTCAATCTTTTCCCGCACCTGACGGTCCTTGAGAACTGCATGCTGGCACCAATGCGGGCGCTCGGCGTTGGAAAGGCGGAGGCCGAGGAACGAGCCCGGTCACTGCTCGGCAGGGTCAAGATCCTGGAGCAGGCCGGTAAATACCCTGCGCAACTCTCCGGCGGCCAGCAGCAGCGCGTGGCAATTGCGCGCGCGCTCTGCATGCGGCCGAAAATCATGCTGTTCGACGAGCCCACCTCGGCGCTGGATCCGGAAATGGTCAAGGAAGTCCTCGATACGATGATCAGTCTCGCCGAAGAAGGTATGACGATGATCTGCGTGACGCATGAAATGGGCTTTGCCCGCCAGGTCGCTGATCGGGTGATCTTCATGGCAAGCGGGGCGATTGTCGAGGAAGCGCACCCGGCCGATTTCTTCACCAATCCGCGTCATGAGCGCACGCGCAAGTTCCTTGGCGAAATCCTGCGCAACTAGGCCCTCGAGGAAACTTCCATGTCAGAACAGTCGCAGACGGCTCCTTTGAAGATCGCCGTGATGGGCGCCGGCCTCATCGGCAAGAGCCATGTCGAACGCATTTTGGCCGAGCGGCGCACCGTACTTTGCGCCGTCATCGATCCATCAGACGCCGGGCGCGACTTTGCGGCAAGCAAAGGAGCGACATGGCATACGACCTTTGCCGAAGCTGCCGCAAACGAGCGTCCGGACGGTGTCATCATTGCAACGCCGAACCAGCTTCATGTCGCAAACGCCATGGAGGTCATCAAGGCCGGCATCCCGGTCCTCGTCGAAAAGCCGATCGCGGATGATGCCGGAGCCGCCGCCATGCTCGTTGACGCTAGTGAAAGAGCCGGCGTCCCAATTCTTGTCGGCCATCATCGTCGCCACAACCCAATGATCCAGGCAGCGAAGCGCGTTTTGGAAAGCGGCCGGCTCGGCAAGCTCCTGACCGCTCACGGAAGCTTTTGGGTGGCCAAGCCAGACGACTATTTCGACGTCGCATGGCGACGCCAGGCAGGTGCCGGGCCGACCTTTATCAATCTCATTCATGACGTCGATCTCTTCCGGTATTTCTTCGGCGAAGTTGAAAGCGTCCATGCGATGGAATCGAATTCCCTCAGGAGCCACGCGGTCGAGGATACTGCCGTCGTCCTGCTTCGGTTCAGCAGCGGCGTTCTCGGCACGTTGAATGCCTCCGATGCCGTCGCATCTCCCTGGAGTTGGGAAATGACCACCGGCGAAAATCCGGCTTTTCCACGGCAGGATCAGACTTGCTACCAAATCGGCGGAACCGGCGGTTCGCTCGCAATTCCGCAACTTGCGCTTTGGACCAATGCATCGAGGCCTGATTGGCTGGAACGGTTGGTCGAAGAACACGTGCCATTCACGCCGGCTGACCCTCTGGCCGCGCAGCTCAAGCACTTCTGCGAAGTCATTCGCGGCAGCGCCGAACCGCTGGTCAGCGGCCGGGAGGGGCTTGCGACACTTCGCGTCATCGAGGCGATCAAGTCATCGGCCCGATCGGGTCAGACGATCCGCTTGAGCGACGCTGACATGCGACGAGGTCACTGACATGATCAGTGGAACCACGCAGTTGATCGCTCATCTCGGCTATCCAACGGAGTCATTCAAGGCGCCGCTGATCTACAACCCTTATTTCGAAAAGAGGGGGATCGACGCGGTCGTCGTGCCGATGGGCTGCAGGCATGAAGACTATCCTTCCTTCCTCAAGCTCGTCTTCCGGCTTTCGAATATCCGCGGCGCTCTGATCACCATGCCGCACAAGATCACGACGATGAGCCTGCTCGATGAGGTTTCGACCAACGCCAGAGTGGCAGGCTCCTGCAATGCGGTCAAACTTGGAGCCGACGGCAGACTGGTCGGGGACATGTTCGACGGCGAAGGCTTCGTTCGAGGTCTCCTGCGCAAGGGGCAACAGGTAACGGGAGCGGACGTGCTCGTCGTGGGTGCTGGCGGCGTCGGATCTGCTATCGCCGCCTCGTTGGCCGGTGCAGGCGTGCGCCGGATTGCGCTTCATGACGACAACAAGGCGACATTGAAGGGGCTTCGAAACCGTCTCAACACATACTATCCCGCAACCGACGTGGCGATCGGTTCGACAGATCCCGCCGGCTTCGACATCGTCGTCAACGCGACACCTCTCGGGATGCGGAAAGATGACCCGTTGCCACTGGATGTCGCGCGCCTGTCCTCCACCACGTTCGTGGGCGAAGTGGTCATGAAGGAAGAGATTACGCCGCTCCTTGCTGCGGCGCGCGCTCGAGGCTGCGCGTTCCAGGTTGGAACAGACATGTTGTTCGAACAAATACCAGCGTATCTGGAATTCTTTGGCTTCCCGACGACCACTGCGGACGATCTGCGCTCGATTGCTCTGTTCCCCTGAAGGGCGGTTGGCCGAAACGATCGAAAGATCCATATCTCCCTGACGGGATGTGTCCGGCGCGGGGCCGATCGGCTCGTTCAGTGTCTTGCTATTGAGTGCTTCTGACCGAGGCCATCCGCGGCGGTTGCGGGCCGACATCGGTCTTCATGGACCGAAACCCAATCGCCCCTGCCCGCAACAAGCCCCCACAGTTCCAACACACAGAGTCAGCCGGCGCCTGCCCCGCAAGCCAGCGCACTTGACGTTATATTTCTGGAAATATAACGATGCATTTGTTGCAACACAACGCCAGCCCAGTCATGGGAGAGTTTCGAAGAGAGATGCGCGATGTCCGGTCTTGGTCTGAATGTTCCACGTGCGGTTTCGCTCCGCCAGCAAGTCACCGACAGCCTGCGTGCCTCCATCATTTCGGGGACTCTTCCTCCTGGACAGAAGCTGATCGAAAGGGAAATCTGCGAAGAAATGCGGATTAGCCGGACGGTGCTGCGTGAAGCCCTCCAGCATCTGGAAGCGGAGGGAATGATCGTCAATGTGCCGCCCAGGGGCCGATCGGTGGTGGCCATTACGCCGAAAGAAATCCGTGAGATCCTGTCCGTTCGACGCGCGATCGAAGCCCTACTGATTAGCGATTTTAGAAGAAACGCCAGCGAAAGTCAGGTCGTCGAACTGCGCAGACGGCTTGACGACCTCGAAACGGCTAACGAAGACGAGACAATGGCGATCGAGGATCAGATCTCGACGCTGATCATGGACGTGAGCGGCAACCGGACGGCGTCTGATATGTTAGCGCAGCTCAACAATCGCATCGTCCTATCGCGCCGCCTGTCCCGGTCGGACCCCATGGCGGGCGCCAAGAGACAGGCCGAACTGAGAGCCTTTCTCGCTGCGGTCGACGAAAGCAAGAGTGGTGTTGGAGGTGCCAAGCGGGCATCACGATAGAGGCACTGGGCTCCGGTCCTCCGAAGCCCGTGTCTATTTCCTCAGTCGATATGGACGCCGCCGATGTTTGCCACGGCGCGGCGTGTCATAAGCTCTGCCAGGTGCGCACGATATTCGCCGGATGCATGCATGTCGCCCATCATGTCAGCAGGGTCGAGATGCAGCCCGTCCAGAACGCCCGGCTCCAGCCGCCCGCTCAGTGCCTCCTCGGCTTCGGTCCAACGAAAGACGCCGGAACTGCCAGCTCCGGTAATCGCGACGCGCACAGAACCGTCGCGAAGCTTCGAAACGAACGATGCGGCCAGCGAATAGCGTGACGCAGGATTGCGGAATTTCGCATATCCGGCGATCTCTGGAATCTTGAATTCCAGCCGCACGAGAATTTCACCTTCCTCCAACGCCGTCGTATAAAGGCCGGCAAAATAGTCGTCGGAAGATATCGCCCGGCGATCCGTATGGATTGTCGCATCGAGACTGAGAACAGCCGATGGGTAATCTGCTGCCGGGTCATTGTTGGCGACCGAGCCGCCGATCGTTCCAACATGCCGTACCTGCACGTCGCCGATCGAGCCCGCAAGTCCGCACAACGCTGGTATCGCCGCCGCTATCTCACCGGAGCCCACGACCGTCGCGTGCGTCGTTGCCGCGCCAATGACGATCCTGTCGGCCGCGACAGAGAGACCGGAGAGCTCCGGAATACGACGGACATCGATGAGGTTTGCAGGCGCGGCCAGACGCCCCTTCATGGCTGGGATGAGAGTGTGGCCGCCGGAAAGGTAGGCCGGCTCGTCACTGCTTGCGAAAATCTCCGCAGCCTCGGCCAATGTCTTCGGGCGATGATATTTGGTCTCGTACATGTACATGGAGCGCTCCGTCCTTTGGCTTACTCAGCGGCTATGGCGTGCTCATCACGATATTTTTCGGCAGCCTGCAGGACGGCTTCGACGATGTTGTGATAGCCGGTGCAGCGGCAAAGATTGCCTTCGAGTTCGTGACGGATGGTATGTTCATCAAGAACACCGGCGTGACGGTCGATCATATTGACCGACGCCATGATCATGCCCGGCGTACAGAAACCACACTGGAGGCCGTGACATTCATGAAATGCAGTTTGGACGTCGTGCAGCTTGTCACCTTTCGCAAGGCCTTCCACCGTCGTCAGTGAGCTGCCATCGGCAGCGGCAGCGAGGATGGTGCAGGACTTTACCGCGCGACCATCGAGAATGACGGTGCAGGCGCCGCACTGCGTCGTATCGCAACCTACGTGCGTCCCGGTCAGTCCGAGATGGTCGCGAATGAGGTGAACGAGCAGCGTGCGGTCTTCCACGGTCTTGGTCTGCTCGGTGCCGTTGACGGTCAGGGTAACGGTGGACATGATCTTCTACCTTATTCTTTTAGCGGAGAACGGCCGCTGCGATCACCACCACGGCAACCGCGGCAGCGACGATGATCCATAGTTTCGCCGGGTTCATGGCAGGCGATGCGGCAGCGGATGCCGGACGCGGAGACGGTGCTGCCGTAACTGACGCCACTGAAGGCGCAACCGGCGGCACGGGTGCCGGATCCGACGCGGTGCTTGCGGTTGCTCGCGGCTCGGAGATACGGTCGGCGAGGCTCTTGAAGAACTCATCGGCGAGTTTCTTTGCCGTCGAGTCGATCAGCCGCGCGCCGAGCTGTGCAAGCTTGCCGCCGACCTGGGCATTCGCCACATAGGTCAGGATCGTCTCATTGCCGTCTTCGGCAAGGTTCACATCGGCGCCGCCTTTTGCGAAGCCCGCGACGCCGCCCTTTCCTTCGCCTGAGATCGTGTAGCTTGCCGGCGCCTCGATGTTGCTAAGCTTTACCGCGCCTTCAAACGTCGCCTTGATCGGACCGATCTTCGTCGTCACCCGCGCGATGAAGCCCTCCGCCGGACTGCCCTGCAGGCTTTCGCAGCCCGGGAGGCACGCCTTCAACACCTCCGGATCGTTGATCATCTTCCACACGTTTTCGCGAGAAGCCTTGATCCTGTATTCGCCCTTCAAATCCATCAGAAACCTCCCGGTGAATGCATCGGCCGCTCAGCGGTTGCTGGTCACGGTGTTGTAGTAGGCGAGGTCCAGATACTTGGACGGGTCTGTCAGCGTCGTCCCGCCCTTTCCGAAGCGTGAACGCAGCTCCAGAACCCGCGTCATGCCATCCGCCAGGATCTTGGCATCCGGAGTCAGCCCAGAACGCGGCGAGAGCACGCTCGTCATGACCGATTGCAAGGCCGCCGGTTGAATCTCCGGCATCTTTTCCTGGAGGATACGTTCGGCCTGCGAGCGGTTCAGCGGGTCGAGCGTCCAGGCCAGACCCTTGAGGTACGCGCGGATGAAAGCCTTCACCGTCTCCGGGTTCTGCTCTGCCCAAGGGCGACGTGCGGCGACGGCACCACCCTGGTAGCTGTCGAAAATCTCCGTCGAAAGGCCAAGTACGTTGAAGCCGGACTTCCGCGCAATGCTGGTAAAAGGCTCGATGGTCAAGGTCGCGGCATGCTCGCCTGACTTCACGGACTGCCACCGCTGCGGTGTTGCGCCAACGGGAACGTAGGTGACATCGTCAGGCTTCAAACCACCCCGCGCAAACATCTCATAGAGCACGAAGGCAAAGCCGGTCGACAGCGCATCGAGCGCGATGCTGCGTCCCTTGAGATCCGAATAAGTCGTCACATCCGGAGCGGCAACGATGGCAAGCTCCAGCTGCGTCGCCCCCATGATCGTCACATAGTTGGGATTGACCGCAGCGCCTGCCGGCCCCTGCCCTTCTCCATAGGCGACGATGTTGTCGAATGCCGTGAAGATGATGTCAAACTCGCCAGCGGCAGTCCTTTCGGCCTGAGCAATGGAATTCGGCGTCAGCGTCAGCTCGATCGAAAGACCCTCCGCTTCAAAGAAGCCGTTTTCGCTTGCCGCGAAAACCGGGAGATTGGGAGCGCCGGGGAAAGCAATGACGCGAACCGTTTGCTTATGGGTCATGGACGAAGTTCTCCTGAGTTATCGTGCACCGGCCTGATGAATGGCCTTCCAGACGGTGAAGGGCGTGAGCGGCATCGGCAATTGCGTGACGCCGTAGTCTTTCAGCGCATCGATGACGGCGTTGGTTACGGTAACGAGTGCCGGCGTCGTGCCGCCTTCGCCGCCCGCTTTGACGCCGAGCGGATTTGTTGGCGAGATCACTTCGGCGATCTCGCAGTTGAAAGACGGCAGGTTGTCGAAGCGCGGCATGCCGTAGTCCATCAACGAGCCGGCAAGCGGCTGACCCGTCGTCTCGTCGATGGCGCATAGTTCCCACATGGCCTGGCCGACACCCTGCGCAATACCGCCATGGGTTTGCCCGTGAACGATGAGCGGATTGATGCAGCGCCCCACATCGTCAATGGTCGAATAGGCGGTGATCTGCACGTGCCCTGTCTCGGGATCAACCTCGACCTCGCAGATTGCAGCCCCATTCGGGAACACGGGCGTGTGCATTTCATTGTCACGCGCAACCCGCAGGGGTCCGTCGGCCTCGCGGGTGCGGAGCGAGAGCTCGAAAATATCGATCGCTTCATTGCTGCCCCGCAGCTTGAAGTAACCACTCTCGAAGTCGATCGAGTCAACATCTACGCCATACAGGGAGGCAGTGCGGCGGCGTCCTTCGGCCAGAAGATCGGCAGACGCCATCGCCATCACCGTACCGGCGTGACGCATCGAGCGTCCCGAATGCGAGCCGCCGCCGACACTCACGATGTCGGTATCTCCCAGGACGATCCAGACCTTTTCGACCGGCACCTGGAGCATGTCGGCCACAACCTGGGCAAAGCTGGTTTCATGCCCCTGCCCGCTCGGCTGCGTTCCGATCACAACTTCGATTGTTCCGTCGTCCTTGACCTCGATCTCGGCGCGTTCCTTGGGCGAACCAATCGAGGACTCGACGTAGTTGGCAAATCCGCGGCCTAGCAATTTGCCACGCGTCGCCGCATCCTGCTGACGCTTCTCGAAGCCGTTCCAATCGGCAAGCTCGAGAGCCCTATTCATGTTCTTTTCGTATTCGCCGCTGTCGTAGATGGAGCCCACCGCATTGGTGTAGGGCATCTGCTCCGGCTGAACCAGATTCCTGCGGCGCAGCTCGAGCGGATCGAAACCGAGCTCGCGAGCCGCGATTTCCACGAGACGCTCGATAGCGTAAGTGACTTCCGGGCGCCCGGAACTACGATACGCCTGCGTGCACATCGTATTGGTGAAGACTGCGCGCGCGCGCAGCGCTGCAACTGGTATGTCGTAGGAGCCGGTAATCAGGCCCGAGCCTTTGCTGAGCGGCGAAAGCGAGACGCAGCGCATACCAACATTGCTAAGGTTATCGGCCCGCAGCGCCAGGAATTTTCCTTCCTTGCTCAAAGCAAGCTCGACTTTGGTCACCAGATCGCGGCCCTGATAGTCGGTCAGGAACGCTTCCGAACGTGTTGCCGTGAACTTGACGGGCCGACCGACCTTCTTCGAGGCCCACAGAACGAGGCCGAACTCGACGTAGGCACGGTTGCGGGCGCCGAAGTTGCCGCCGACATCAAAGGACAGCACCCGGAGATTCTTGGGTTCGATGCCTAGAACCTTGGCAAGCTCCCCCTTCTGACGCACTGCTCCGCCGCTTCCGGCATAAAGGGTATAGCGACCCGTCTCGGCGTCGAAGTTGGCAACCGCGGCGCGCGGCTCGATCGTCACCGCGGTCACACGGTCGATATGGAAATCAGCGCGGATCACGTGATCTGCCTTGGCGAAGGCAGCATCGGTTCCGGCCCAGTCACCGAATTTCGACTCGATGAAGACATTGTTCGGGACTTCATCCCAGACAGCCGGAGCTCCCGGTTCAGCAGCCGCAGCCGTGTTTGTCACGTGCGGCAGTTCCTCATAATCGACAAGGACCTTTTCGGCGGCGTCGGCTGCTTGCGCCGCGGTTTCGGCCACCACCATGGCAACGGCCTCGCCGACATGACGCGCCCGGTCAGCCGGCAGTAGGTAATGCGGTCCGATAAACGGTTTGCCGCCATCTGGCGCCGTCAACTTCATATCGAATTTTGTGGACGGCACGGGGCTGTGAGGGAGCGGCTCAAGCTTGTCGTCGAGAACATCCTGCCCCGTCAGCACGGCAAGAACACCAGGACTGGACAGCGCTTCGCTCGGATCAATCGACCTGATACGCGCATGAGGATACGGTGACCGCACCATCGCCGCATAGGTCTGGCCCGGAAAGTTGAAGTCGTCGGAGAACCGGCCCTTGCCGGTGATCAGGCGTCCATCTTCCTTGCGCGGAATGGGCTTGCCCACATGCCGGAAGAAAGCTTCTTCGACAAGCTTCATTTCAGGCGAGAGAGCGGGGTAACTGATCATTTCCCGCGCGGATTGCTCCGGCGTTTCAACGCGTTTTTGAGTTGGGTTGGCCATTCAGAACTCTCATCCTCCGCGACTTGCGGCACGCCGTTGCTATCAGGCAGTACGCTGTTGCTTCTCGTCATAATGTATGACAGTATGGCGATGTTAATGCAATCGAAAAAGACGGGCGTTTTTAAACATCTTGTTTCGCGATCCGGCCTATGTGCGATTGTGAATGATCGAAAATCAGCGGGAGGCGGCCTCTCTTCGGCCGCGGAAACGCATTTGGGAGCACCATTTTTATGAGGATAAAAGAGCAGAATGCTCCGCAGGATCTCCAGGAGCACCTCGCCCGGCTTGAGGCGAATGGATTGTTGACCAAAATCCAGGTGCCGATCGACAAGGATGCGGAGCTTCATCCGCTTGCGCGCTGGCAATTCCAGGGGGGCCTGCCTGACGATCAGCGCCGCGGTTTTCTGTTTACCGATGTTCACGGAGCAAAAGGCGAGAAATACGACATCCCCGTAGCTGTCGGCGTGCTTGCGGCTTCGCCCGCCATCTACGCCGCCGGCCTTGGCGTCGAGGAGGATGAGATCGGCGATGTATGGGTTCGCGCCATGGAGAACCCGATCGACCCAGTGATGGTCAATGAGGCGCCATGCCAAGAAGTCGTCATCACCGGCGATGCATTGAAGGCTGAAGGCGGTGGCCTTGGCAGCTTGCCTGTTCCGGTTTCCACGCCGGGCTTCGACAGTGCCCCCTATTTCACGGCAACGCTCTGCGTAACCCGCGATCCCGAGAACGGCATTCGCAACATGGGAACCTACCGCGCCGCACTTAAGGCTGAAGATCGCCTTGGCGTACGCATGGCAAGCCGCCTCAGCGGCGCCGGCGGATACCAGCATTGGCTCAAATACCAGAAGCGCGGTGAGCCGATGCCCTGCGCGATCGTGATCGGCTGCGCCCCGGCGGTTCTTTTCACCGGCCCACAGAAATTGCCGATCGATCAGGACGAACTTGGCGTCGCAGGCGGATTGACCGGCAAGCCCATCAGGATCGTCAAATGCAAAACGATTGACCTTGAAGTGCCGGCCGATGCCGAGATTGTCATCGAAGGACTGGTCGATACCGAACTGCTGGAACCGGAAGGCCCGTTCGGGGAAAGCCATGGACACGTAGCCCTTGAAGACTTCAACATGTCGATGCGCGTCACGGCAATCACCCGCAAGCGCAAGCCGGTGCTTGTATCGATCGTCAGCCAGGTCACACCGAGCGAGTCGAGCGTACTCAAGCGCGTTGCCTACGAGCCTCTCTTCTACAACCATCTAAAGAAGGTCCTGAACGTCAAGGGAATCAAGCGCGTCGTCATGCACGAACCGCTGACCAATATCCGGAAGGTCATCTTCCTGGAATTCGACCGCTCGGCTCCGCAATCGGAAATCTGGCGTGGCCTCCAGGGTGCCGCGAACCTGCAGGCTCAGTGCGGAAAGATCGTCATCGCAGTTTCTGATGACATCGATGCGCGCAATGCCGACGCCGTATTCTGGTCACTCGCTTATCGCGCCAACATGATCGATGATGTGCATGTCAGTCCCTATCGTTCGGGCGGGCATGGTCCAAAATCGGGCTCGAAACGCGCCGAAGGCACCCTCTTGATCGACGCGACGCTCAAGGCGCCGATGCCGCCGCTTGCCCTGCCGGCAGAGCCCTACATGACACGTGCGCGAAAGATCTGGGAAGATCTGCAGCTCCCGCGTCTTTCGCCGCAGCCGCCATGGCATGGCTATTCGCTTGGCGACTGGAGCGATCTCTGGACCGGGTTTGCTGATTCGGCAGTCACGGGGGACTGGCGGGCGACCGGCGAGAATACGTTTTCACGCCGCCGGCCCGGCATCAAACCGGAAACTCCCGTTCGCGACATAGAGAAAAAGGACTGAGCTGCCACCGCGCAAATAGACCCCCGACGCCGGCACGATTCCGGCGCCGGGGGGCATCCACAGGCTCCCTTGACGAGGACTCGCTAATGCGCGCAATAAAGATCTTTGAACGATGTCTGTCTGTGTGACAGTCATGTAATGTGGCACTATGAAGAGGCCTTAGCGGGGAAATCATGAATAATCGGGAAATCGAGCTCTTTGCACCCCTCAAGCAGGAGTCCGCACCCCTGCGTAACAAGATCATCCAGTCTTTGCGGCGGGCGATCGAAACCGGCCATCTGGAGCCCGGTGCCCGCCTGGTCGAGAAAGATCTTTGCCAGCAACTGAATGTCAGCCGCACGTCTCTTCGCGAAGCGCTGCGCCAGCTGCAAGCCGAAGGAATATTGACCGAACTCAACAATCGCGGGCTCGCGGTCGTCACGGTTACGGCGGAAGATGCCGGAAATATCTACCGCATCCGCGGCGTATTGGAGCCTTTGATCATCGAGCAATTCATTGAAAACGCGCCTGACGCCGAGGTGGCGGCCCTCACACGCCACAGCAAGCGGCTGAAGGAGGCTTACAAGACTGGAACCGCCGAAGAGATCGTTGCCGCGAAGCGCGACTTCTACGATCTCATATGCTCCGGGGCTCGCAATCCGATCGCTTTCGACCTGCTGAAAAAGCTGACTCTTCTGACGTCCCCACTTCGCCGCCTGTCCGTCGTGCGTCCGGAGCGGCGGCTTCAGAGTATCAAGGAAATCGAGCAGATCGTCGACGCAATCGGCAAGCGCGACAAGCAGGCTGCCCATGTGGCCGCCGAAACCCATGTCGCGAATTCGGCGCGCTCGGCTCTCCACCGGAATGAACCTACAGAACTCATCCAAGCTTAAAGAAAGTTCCAGATCGCATGCGACGCCTCATCATAGCAATAACCGGAGCCTCTGGCATCATCTATGGCGTGCGCGCCCTGCAGCTCCTGAAGGACGTTGCCGATGTGGAGACGCATGCGATCATCTCGCCGTCTGCTTTGCGGACGGCTGCTGATGAAATCGACATGCCGGCGGAGGAAATCCGGGGCCTCGCGGACAAGCTCTACAACTACCGGGACATCGGCGCCGCCGTGTCCTCGGGTTCCTTCCGCACTGCAGGCATGCTCGTGGCGCCCTGCTCCATCAAGACGCTCAGCGGAATTGCCAACTGCTATAACGACGAGCTGATCGTGCGGGCCGCCGATGTCTGCCTCAAGGAGCGCCGCCGGGTCGTGCTGCTGTTGCGGGAGACACCGCTGCATGCCGGTCATATTGCATTGATGGACCAGGCGACACGCAACGGTGCGATCATCATGCCGCCTGTTCCAGCCTTCTACAGCAAACCGCAGACGATCGATGACATCGTGACCCAGACAGTCGGTCGCGCACTCGATCTATTCGATATCCACCTTCCCCTCGTCAAACGGTGGAAGGAAGAAACGGACGTTTCCAACTAGGAGCCGTCAGCTGCGGCAATCCTTTGGACTAGGGCCGATGCCCGCTCGCCGATAACTCCATCGCCATGGTGAGCCACGATGGCGATCATGTTGGCCGCCGCGGTCCCTCCAGCGGCTGCAGCCAAATGGCGCCCCTGGCTCTCCAAGAGCGCAAGTTCGATACGTTCGGCTGAGAGCTCCGCGCTCTTGATGGCATTGCGCAGCGCATCGGTCGTCTCGTTAGGAGCCGGCGACGGCCCTTCCTTCAACCGCCTCCTTATGACGCGCAGCGGCGAGACGATCTCTCTTTGCCATCCGCCGATGGCCCCGATGATTTCGGCGATATCCGATGCCGAAAGCGCGATCCCTCGATCTCCGAGCCACGCAGCATAGAGAAGCAGCGGCACGTCGACGTCATCTTCATCCTGCAGCGCAAGACAAGCTTCAGCGACGCCCGGCCTGCCATAGAGGCTGACGGCAAAATCCCACAAAGCCTGCTCGCGCGCCGTATTCATCCAAAAGATCTCCCAATGAAGATCGCCGGAGGCAGAACCCCCGGCGACAAGATGAGCCTTGAAAGCCGAATATCAGGGAGCGTCCTGCCCGGCGATTTCACTTTGCCAGGGTGCAACGTATCGCTCGAGCAAGCCTACCAGCTCCGACAGCACGACCGCAATCACCATGATCAGAACGATCGGCACGAACATCTCAGCCGTCCGGAAGCCGTTGGCCGAGGTGATGATGATGCCGCCAAGACCGGAGATGGCCGTCTGGAATTCGGCGATTACGATACCGATGACGGCCTTGCCGATCCCGAGCCGCAGGCCCGCCATGATATAAGGGATCGTTGCCGGCAGAATGATGCCTCGCATGATCTGCGCCTGAGGAGCACAGAAGGCCGTCCCGACCTCGATCAGCGTCTTTGGCACGGCTTTCACACCGAACCACGTATTCAGGCAGATAGGGAAGAAGGAAAGTAGAAAGACGATAACGGCCTTGACCATGAAGCCAAGACCGAACCAGAGGATCATCAGCGGCACGAGAGCAATCAGCGGCGTCGCATAGCCAGCGGTCACATAGATGCCGAAGCCGGCTTCCAGAACGCGGTACCGGCCAAGCAGCAATCCGACAGGAATACCGATCACGGCGGCCGCGAGGTAGCCTGCGACGAACGGCTTGCTGCTATCGAAGAGTGCGGTAAGAAGCCGGCCGTCGGCGGTCATCTCCTTCGCGGCAACCAGGATAGCGCTCGGATAGGTGCCAAGAAGCGGGTTTGCGCTGCGGCCGAAGTATTCCCAAATAGCCAAGGCGATAATCACGGAAATCGTCGTGATCATCCAGTTCGGCATCGTCCAACGGCTGCTTACGCCTTCGGCCTGTTTCGAGGAAAACACCCTGTCCGTCTGCGTGGTTGTAGACATGATCTTACTCCTCAAGCTGCCTTGCGTTCGTGATCGTGGAGTGCTTCCCAGATCATCGTGCGCTTCTTCGAATATTCTGCTGATGTGCGTACGGCGCGCATGTCCTGACGGTCGCGGCCGATCTCGATCGGGACGATCTCGCCGATCGTTCCCTTCTGCATCACGATGACGCGGTCCGCCAGCATGACGGCCTCATCGAGATCATGCGTGACGATGATAATCGTCTTTCCGGTTTTGCCGTGGATCGACAAAAGCTCTCCATGCAGCGTCTCGCGCGTCTGGGAATCCAGCGCCCCAAACGGCTCGTCCATGAGGAGGACCTCCGGGTCGATCGCAAGCGCGCGGGCAATACCGGCGCGCTGTTTCATACCACCGGAGAGTTGGTGCGGCCTGAGCTTTGCCGCGTGATTGAGACCAACAAGGTCGAGATAGTGGCTGGATTTCTTCGAGAGTTCCGGCTCCTTGACGCCTTTCATCTCGAGACCGTAACCGACATTGCTGAGCGTGTTCCTCCAAGGAAGGAGCTCTGCATGCTGAAAGACCATGCCTCGATCATGACCACAGCCCGCGACCGGGCGCCCGGCCACGCGAACCTGACCGGCCGTGGATGTCTCGAGGCCCATGATGATGCGCAGACAGGTCGTCTTGCCGCAACCGCTGGGGCCAATCAGTGCAATCACCTCGCCTTTCTCGACATCGAACGAAACACCATCCAACGCGCGTGCGAACTGGACACCCGATCGTGTGCCAAAAGACTTGACGATATTCTGCACCTCAAGATGAGCCATGCAGAGTCCTCCTCGAATTGAACAAGCTTATTTCTTCTGAACTGCCGCCAAGGCTTCCTGGCGAACACTTTCGTCAACGAATTTGCTGACATCGGCCTTCTGCTTCAGCGCACCAAGGCGAACCATCTGGTCGTCAGTCCACTGCAGATTTTCCATGGGAATCGCGAGATCGGTGGCGACGGCCTTATATTTGATCGCCTCATCATAGATGAACTCGGCCGTCTTGTCGTCGTCCGGCAGGTGCGCGACCTTGCGCGCTAGGGCGATCATGGCGTCCTTGTTGTTGACGGCATAGGTCAGCCCTTCCATTTCGGCGGCCAGGAAATTCACCATGTCGGCACGGCGCTCGGCAATCTTGGCGCCCGTCGTCATGATGCAGACCTTGACGAATTTCGGCGTCACTTCCGCACCGGCAAGGAGCGGCTTTACCTTGAGTGTATCGGCGCTGACGGCGAACTCGCTCGAGCTTGCGGCAGCGGCAACGACGCCGGAGCTGATGGCGCGCACGCGATCGGCGCTGCCTCCAGCATTGGCGTAGGTCACGTCGGTAACGCCGGCCGCTTCCAGAGCGAGCTGACCGAAGAGCGCAGGCAGCGAACCCGGTGCCGAAACGCCGATCGACTTGCCCTTGAGGTCGGCCGCCGAATTGACATCTTGCGCGGCGAAGACCGTGTAGGTCATTCCCGGCCAGTTGCAGCCGATGATCTTGATGTCGGCATTCTGATGCATGGCCGCGAAAGCAACGACCGGGCTTGCTTCGAAGCTGTCGAGCTCGCCTGCAATCAGCGCCTTCAGCGCCGTCGGACCGCCGGTGAATTCCACCATGTCGATGTTGAGATTATGCTTCTGGCCGAAGCCACCTTCGGCTGCCTGGAACAGGAACCCGGAATCGCCCTTTGCTTCGACGATACCGTGCTTCCAAGCCTCCTGAGCTTGCGCCGGCGTCATGGCAAACACTGCCGCCAAGCTTCCTGCGATCGCCCACAACCGGCTACGCACTGTCATTTTCGAAACCATCATTGACCTCCTCCCGAAAGGTATTGACTGAGTTTACCCCCTTGGGGGCGAGACCACATATGCAAGACTGTCGAATGTAATCTTGTCATAGTGTATGTTTGCCATACAATCATAACTGTGCCATAAGTCAAGTCGTTAAGCGGCCTGCATCGGACGGCGCTGTATTTGCTGGTTATTTGGGAGCGAGTTTATGACTGAGAGAATCTGGGATAAGTTCTTGACCGAGCGGGATAAACGCGTGTTTGAGCTCGCAGGGTACGGCGCCAGGCAGGGCTTCGGAAAACGTCCGGCATTGCTGGTGATTGACGTGAATTATGCGTTCTGCGGCGATCGCCGCGAGCCTGTTTTGGAGTCGATCAAGAAATGGCGGCAGTCCGGTGGCGAAGCCGCTTGGGATGCCCTGCCGATCATCCGCAGGCTCATCGACACCGCGCACGAGCGCGAGATGCCTGTTATCTATACGACCGGCGTCCGGCGCGACGACAATTGGGATGCGGGAGCCTGGGCGTGGAAAAACTCCCGTAGCGGAGAAAAACCCACAGGGACGAACCAGGACGGAAACGAGATCATGCCGCAGATTGCCCCGAGCGCGCGGGACATCGTCATCTACAAGCAGAAGCCAAGCGGCTTCCACGGCACCAACCTTGCTGGCTATCTGACGCAGCTCGGTTGCGACAGCGTCATCGTCACCGGCACCGCCACGAGCGGCTGCGTGCGTGCGACGGTCGTCGATGCCTTCAGCCACAATTACCGCGTCACGATGGTCGAGGACGCCTGTTTCGAACGATCCGAAGCAAGCCACGCGATAGCGCTCTGCGACCTCAATGCCAAGTATGCCGACGTCATAGAAAGCCCGGAAGTTCTTGCCTTCATGGAAAGCCTGCCGCGCGGAATGTTCAGCCTTCCCAAGGGGTCGGCGCAGAAGGCCGCCGGCTGATCATCAAAACCGCCGCTGCCGGCGACCCGGCCGGCAGCGGCATCGACGTGCTACGACGATAAAGGAACCCCACGTGGAAACCCGTAAAACAGAGTCCGATTTCGCAACAGCCCGGGACGGCACCCGCCTCTCCTACCGCCTGGTCCCTGGCGACGGCGCCGCCCGGTTTGTCCTTGTCCACTCGCTTGCCATGGACAAGAGCTTCTGGAACAGCACCGTCGAAGCGCTGAAGGGCGCCGGAGATGTGTTGATTTTCGATTGCCGCGGGCATGGCCAATCCGGAAAGCCGCAAGGCCCCTATCGCGTCGAGCAATTTGCCGACGATATCGCCGACTTGATGGACCATATCGGCTGGCCCGCCGCGATCGTGGCCGGAGCTTCCATGGGCGGTTGCGTCTCGCTGGCCTTTGCAAGCCATCACCCTGAGCGAACGCAGGGTCTCGGACTTTTCGACACGACGGCCTGGTACGGAGAAAATGCACCAGCCGCCTGGGCTGAGCGCGCCGCAAAGGCAAAGAACGAGGGCCTCTCGGCGCTGGTGGGCTTCCAGAAGACGCGCTGGTTCGGCGACGCATTCCGGGAAGCGAACCCCGCTATCCTCGACCAGGCTGTCGGCATCTTCCTCGCCAACGAACTGCCGGCCTATGCGGCGACCTGCGAAATGCTCGGCGCCGCAGATCTGCGCGCGTTTCTACATAAATTCGCTTTCCCCTGCGAGATCCGCGTCGGCTCCGAAGACTACGCCACGCCGCCTGAGATGGCGCAATATCTGGCGGATAACATCAAGGGTTCACACCTGGAGGTGATGGAAGGGGTGCGGCACTTCTCGCCGCTTGAAGTGCCGTCCGAGATTGCCGCTGCTCTGCTGAAGCTCCGCTCGGCTGCATGACGATACCCAGCAGGCAGCCGGAGCAACCGGCTGCCTCGGTCAAATCCCTGGCTCGACGCCGGAAGCAGGAGTTCCGTGGATGAAAGACCCTCATGGTGAATGGGAAGCTTTCGAGGACTACGTTCTCGATTTCGCGATCGAGACGCTGAAGCGCCGCGAGAAGCTGGCTCTCGTCACGCTGGTCAAGATCGAGGGATCGTCACCGCGTTTTTTAGGCGCTCAGATGGCGATATCCGAAACAGGAAACTGGGTCGGATATCTTTCCGGCGGCTGTATCGAGAGAGCTGTCGTCGGCGAGGCGCTTGAAGCCATTGCCGCCGGTGAGAGCCGGTTGGTACGTTACGGCCGCGGCTCGAAGTATTTCGATATCCAGCTTCCCTGCGGCAGTGCGATCGAGCTTTTCTTCGACGTCGATGCCGATCTGAATACCCTTGAGGAGATCGACCAGCGCCTGAAACATCGACAGGTCGCCGAGTTGGTGATCGACGAAGGCAACCGCTTCGGAGCTCATATGCTTCGCGTTTACCGGCCGCGCAAACGGCTGGTTATCGCGGGCGTCGGACCGGCGACGGTTCAACTCGCCCGGATGGCACAGATCGCCGGTTTCGAGGTGCTTGCCTGGTCCTACGACGAGCCGACGCTTCAGCGCCTGTCTTCGTTCAATGTAGCGACGACCCACCTGACAAGCCCCAACCGCACGCCGCCATTCGAAGCCGACGCGCGCACGGCAATCGTCTTTATGTTCCACGACCACGATTGGGATCTGGCGCTGCTCCCGTCGGCATTGGCGACGGATGCCTTCTACATCGGAGCAATGGGAAGCCGGCCGACCCATCGCCTGCGTCTGCAGCGGCTTGAGGAACAGGGGTTCGATCGCGCAAGCCTGAACCGCATCAACGGCCCGGCAGGGCTATTTGCCGGCAGCAAGAGCGCCGGCGACATCGCGCTTTCGATCCTCGCCGAACTGGTTCACGTCGATCAAACACGGGTTAAGACACGCATCGCGGAAAACGACAGGGAGCCATCGCAGACCTCCTTGGCCCACGTATTCGGCTCGGCATAGGGACCGCGAGCGCCGGCCCACTTTGGTCGCACCTCCTTGGCGACAACGCAAAGCATTGGCAGGTCCGCGAGCTATAAAATAAACTCGGCACACCATATAATTTATCTTTGTCATGCAAGATGACCGGGAGCCAATCATGTGCCGAAACATAAGACCCCTGTTCAATTTCGATCCACCGGCGACAGACCAGGAAATCAAGGACGCCGCGCTTCAGTTCGTGCGCAAGCTGAGCGGAACGACCAAACCGTCGAAACGGAATGAAGTGGCTTTCAGTCACGCGGTCAGTTCGATCGCGGCGGCGGCCCAGGAATTGCTCGATTCGCTGGAAACAGCGCAACCCCCGCGCAACCGCGAGGAAGAAGCGGCAAAAGCACGCGCTAGAATGGCGGTCAGGTTCAGCTGACTCGACTAGCCTACTCCTTCCATCGCAGGAAAACCGTCGCAAGCGGCGGGACTGTCAGAAGGATCGAGAACTCCTTGCCATGCGCCGGCCGGCGTTCTGCCCATACCTCGATCTGCCCGAGATCGGCCCCTCCATAGACCGCGGCATCGGTATTAAGCATCACATCCCAGCGGCCCTCCGCCGGCACGCCAACGCGATAACCGTTCCGCGGCACCGGCGTCAGATTGGACATGATCAGGACATGCGAGGAGCGGTCTTGCGCACTGCGAAGCATGCCGTAGATGGAATTTTCCGCATCATCCGCCAACGCCCATTCGAACCCGGCCGGATTCAGGTCACCGAACTGGAATGCCGGCTCTCGTGTGTAAAGATTGTTCAGGTCGCGGATCAGGCGCTGCACACCCGCGTTGCCGGGCTGGTCGAGTAGGTCCCAATGAATGGAGCCGTCATGGCTCCATTCGGCATCCTGTGCAATCTCACCACCCATGAAGAGCAGTTTCTTGCCGGGATGCCCCCACATGAAGCCGTAGTAGGCACGCAGGTTGGCGAGCTTCTGCCAGTGGTCGCCGGGCATCTTGCCGAAGAGCGAGCCTTTGCCGTGCACCACCTCGTCATGGGAGAGTGGCAGAATGAAGCGCTCGGAATAGGCATAGATCATGCCGAAGGTCATCGCCGAGTGGTGGTATTTGCGATAAACGGGGTCGTCCTGCATGTAGTGCAGCGTGTCGTGCATCCATCCCATGTTCCACTTGAAGTCGAAACCAAGGCCGCCCTCGTCGAGCCGCTTCGAGACGCCGGGCCAGGCGGTCGACTCTTCCGCGACTGTGAAGGCATGGGGGCAGCGGTGATGGATGATACTGTTGAGGTGCTTCAGGAATTCGACTGCCTCGAGGTTCTCGCGGCCACCGTATTGGTTGGGGATCCATTCGCCCTCGTTGCGGCTGTAGTCGCGGTAGAGCATGGAGGCGACCGCGTCCACGCGTATCCCATCCACATGGAAATGCTCCAGCCACTCCAATGCGCTGGCAATCAGGAAGCCTTTCACTTCGTTGCGGCCGAGATTGTAGATCAGCGTGTTCCAGTCCTTGTGAAATCCCTCCCGCGGGTCTTCGTGCTCATAAAGTGCGGTCCCGTCGAAGCGGGCGAGGCCCCAGCCATCGGTGGGGAAATGGGCCGGCACCCAATCGAGGATCACGCCGATACCGGCGGCATGGCAGCGATCCACGAAATAGGCGAAATCCTCTGGCGTGCCGTGGCGACCGGTCGGCGCGAAAAGGCCAAGCGGCTGATAGCCCCAGGAGCCACCGAACGGATGTTCCATGATCGGCAGGAGTTCGATGTGCGTGAAACCGAGATCTCGGGCATACGGGACCAGCCTCTGGCTGAGTTCGACCCAATCGAGCGGCCGGTTTTCCTCCTCAGTGATCCTGAGCCAAGATCCGAGATGCACTTCGTAGATCGAGATGGCACCTTCGAGAGCTTGGTCCGCTCGGTGCGCGCGCATCCAATCCTCATCGCTCCAGCGGAAGGGTTTCGAGGAGGCGACGATCGAGCCCGTCGAGGGTGCGGCTTCGCTGGCACGGGCAACCGGATCGGCCTTCTGCGGCAGGAGATTGCCGTGAGCGTCGACCAGCTCGAACTTATAGCGCTCGCCATGCGTGAGGCGGGGAATGAAAAGCTCCCAGACGCCCGCCTGCGGCCTGAGCCGCATCGGATGCCGCCGCCCATCCCAGGAATTGAAGTCGCCGATAACGGACACGCGCCGCGCATTCGGGGCCCATACGGAAAAGCGGACGCCTTGAATGCCATCGACCTCCGTCGGAATGGCACCGAGCGTGCGGCCGAGGTCGTAATGGGTACCTTGAGCGATGAGATGCAGATCAAGGTCGCCGAGCAGCAGGCCGAAAGCGTAAGGGTCTTCCGTCTCCTGCACGGCATCGGGCCAGTTGATGTGAAAGAGGTAGCTGGTCGGGCTGCCGATCGCGCCGGCAAAGAGCCCGCCCGGATGAATCGTCTCCAGCCGCGTCAGCACGCGGTTGGTGCCGACCTCCACCACGTCCACGGAGATCGCGCCAGGCAACAGCGCTCTTATGACGGTAAGGTCGCCATATTGATGAAGTCCGAGAATTGAGAAGGGATCGCCCTGGCGGCCTTCGATGAGATCTTGAAGAGCCTCCTGGGCGGTGCCGATCATCAGGTCTGCGCGCTCGTGTCTCATGCGACGTTCTCCAGGAGTCTCGATGCGATGGCCGACAAGCCCGCAACTGGCAGGGCTAGCCAATTGGGACGGTTATGGGCCTCATAAGCGATCTCGTAAGCCGCCTTCTCCAGCAGGAACAGGTCCAGGATGCGACCGCCAGATTCCGCCGGGATGCTGAGTTCTCTTGCGCTGTCGATTGCGTCGAAATAGGCCTGAAGAAATGCAGGTTCCGCCATTTCGATGAAGCGGGCCACGAGCGCCATATTCCTCTCATTGTCCACTTGGGTTACCAAGTCCCGGTCAACATCTGCCGACGCTGCCAGATAGCTGAGCGATCTCAGTAGTCCTGCGACATCCCGCAGCGGATTGCTCTTGGCGCGACGTTCGGCGAGATCTCGGGCAGGCTCGCCCTCGAAATCGATGATGTAGGCATCACCTTCCGAGACCAGGATCTGGCCCAGATGGAAGTCGCCGTGATTGCGGGTCATGAAGGTGCCAGCCGCGGCCTTGGCCAGGTAGCCAGCCGCCTTCAAAAGGTCCTCGCGTCCATCGATGAGCTGCCCGATCTGTTGAGCGACGGCCGGAGCGAGGCTGTCGCGGGTCTCCTCCAGAATGGCGAGGCTGGCCTTGACCTGCTCTTTGACGGCGTTTGCCAGCGCTAGGGCATCCGCGTTGGACATCCTGACGGGTTTGAAATTCTCGTCCTCGGTCGGCTGCGCCAGCGCCACATGCAATTCGCCGAGCCGTTTGCCGGCCGTCGCGGCAAAATCGACGATTGGCTTGAAGTGCTCGTCCGCTGCCTCCTCGTCGATCCCGGTTACCAGCACCTCATCGATCGAGCGACGGAGATTGCCGAGCATCCAGTCCCAGGCATCGCCCTGGTTACGGATCGCACCCTGCACAATCATGCAGGTGTAGCGACTGCCATCCGGCGCAATGCGCGCGACTTCGCCGAGCAACTGCGCCGTATTCTTGTACCCGACCTTCGTGAGATGGCGGGTCATCTCCACTTCCGGATGGGTGCCCGGCAAGATGTGGCGGATGAGCTTGACCATCGCCATGTCGCCGATGATCAGGGAGCTGTTGGATTGCTCTGCCGAGAGCCACCGCACCGGCATGTCCTCGTTGACGTTCATGCCGTCGAGCTGATCCGTCCCGAGAAATTCCAGCCTGCCGGCGCGGCCGGAGATGACTGCACGTTCGCTGAGCCCGCGGACGACGCCGCGTGCCAAGCCCTCCAGTGCAAAGCCGTCGGTCAGAAATCCCACCCGGCGGCTTTGGCGGAGGCGGGCAAGAGCAAGCTGTTGCACGAGGGCGGTCGGCTGGGTGTCGTCCCACGATACCGCAAGCGGCAGCAGATAGGTGTCCGTACGCTCGTCGAGCTCGACCTCCAGTTCTCCCAACAGGAGGTTGCCGGCAAAGGGAAGCGGCGTCGCGGCAACAAGGGAGGCACGCCTCAACGCCTGGCCCTTGCTGCCGAACCAGCGCCGCTTGGCGAGATAGCCCGGCAGAACCTCGCTCGACAGCGTCCGGGAAAGCCGTGGCTCATCGACCAGTTCCTGCAGATTGCGACGCATCACTACGGTCACCATGTCCTGCAACTGCTCGGGAGGCTCGGTGCGCCAGGCAGGGCCGTCCGCCTCCTGCGCGAGCTGGAACCAGAAGAATCCGTATGGCGGCAGTGTAAGCAGGTAGGTGAGCTGACCGATCGGCGGGAACGGAGACATGCCCGTCAGCTCGATCGGTACGCGGCCCTCGAACTGTGCGAGATCGAGTTCGACGGCCTGCGGCAGGCGGGAGAGGTTGGCGACGCAAAGGATCGTCTCGTTATCGTATTCACGCAAGTACGCGAGAATCTTGCGGTTGCCCGGTGTGAGGAACCTCAAGGGGCCTCGCCCGAAAGCCATATGCCTGTTGCGCAAGGCCAGCATGCGGCGGGTCCAGTTCAGCAGCGAGTGCGCGTCCGCTGCTTGCGCCTCGACGTTCACGGCCTCGTAGCCATAAAGAGCGTCCATGATCGGCGGCAGCACCAGCCGGGCCGGGTCGGCTCTAGAAAAGCCGGCGTTGCGGTCCGGAGACCACTGCATCGGCGTGCGGACGCCATCGCGGTCACCCAAATAGATATTGTCGCCCATTCCGATCTCGTCGCCATAGTAGATCACCGGGGTACCCGGCATCGAGAGCAACAGGGCGTTCATCAGCTCGACGCGGCGGCGGTCGCGCTCCATCAGCGGCGCAAGACGGCGCCGAATGCCGAGATTGATGCGGGCGCGGCGGTCGGCGGCATAAATGTTCCAGAGGTAGTCGCGCTCTTCGTCGGTCACCATTTCAAGCGTCAGCTCGTCGTGATTGCGAAGAAAGATCGCCCATTGGCAATTCTCGGGGATTTCTGGCGTCTGCCGCATGATGTCGGTGATGGGAAAGCGGTCTTCCTTGGCGATCGCCATATACATCCGCGGCATCAGCGGGAAGTGGAATGCCATATGGCACTCGTCGCCGTCGCCGAAGTATTCGCGCGTGTCCTCCGGCCACTGATTGGCCTCGGCAAGGAGCATCTTGCCTGGATGCGTGGCATCGAGCGCCGACCGGATCTTCTTCAGGATCTCATGTGTCTCCGGCAGATTCTCGTTGATCGTGCCTTCTCTCTCGACCAGATAGGGAATCGCGTCGAGGCGGAAGCCGTCGATACCGGTTTCCAGCCACAGCCGCATCACGCCCAAGAGTTCCTCCAAGACCAGCGGATTATCAAAATTGAGGTCCGGTTGGTGGGAATAGAAGCGGTGCCAA
This sequence comes from Rhizobium sp. SVR5-9E, assembly GCF_056755095.1. Classification (NCBI taxonomy): domain Bacteria; kingdom Pseudomonadati; phylum Pseudomonadota; class Alphaproteobacteria; order Hyphomicrobiales; family Rhizobiaceae; genus Rhizobium; species Rhizobium sp. SVR5-9E. Next base: position 102,857 of record NZ_JBNDHS010000001.1, read on the forward strand.
TAGTAGGCGCCCGCCACGGCATCCCACGTCCAGTTGGACTTTTCCGTATCGAGAAAGATGATGCGGGTTTCCGGGAATTTCTGATCCGTATCCGACCAGACGTAGAAATCCCGCTCCGGCGAGCCGGGTGGCGCTAAGCGGGCACGCTGGAACCACGGATGCTGGTCGGACGTGTGATTGATGACGAGCTCGATGACCACCCGCAGGCCGCGTTGGTGCGCAGCTTCGACAAAGGCCGTGAACTCCTCCATCGTGCCATAGTCCGGGCTGACGCTGGTGTAATCGGCGATATCATATCCGTCGTCCCGACGCGGCGAAGGGAAGAAGGGCAACACCCAGATCGTATTGGCGCCGAGCGCGGCGATGTGGTCGAGCTTCTCGTGCAAGCCCTTGAAGTCCCCGATGCCGTCCCCATTGGCATCGAAGAAGGATTTGATGTGAAGTTGGTAGATGACCGCGTCCTTGTACCACAAGGGATCGGGCTCCTGCGCGGATGTCTGAGCCAGCGCGCCGGGACTTAGGGTCATCGTATCCATGTCGTTCTCCTCCCTTATCTCACGCGCCAGATCGCAAACGGCAGGCCGGCATGCGGATCGAGCCGAATGCGCTGGATCTTACCGGTCAGGGTGAATTTCCGGCCGCTGATCAGGTCCTCGAGGTCAAGCGCGCCGTGGTCTGGGAGGTTCCATGACCAGAGCGGGATTTCCACGTCCGCTTCCTGCGCATTGTACGGATCGAGGTTGACGGCGATCAGCAGAGCGTTCTCACGGCTCGTGGTTGCCCTCTCATAGAACATGATGTTGTCGTTCCAGGCCGTGAGAAGCTGGAGGCCAAGGTGCGAATGCAGCGCCGGGTTCTCCCTTCGGATCCGGTTGAGCATGGCAATCTCGGATTTGATGTTGCCTGGCCTGTCGTAGTCCCAGGCGCGAATCTCGTATTTTTCCGAGTCGGCATATTCCTTGCGTTTGGCGTCGGGCCGGCCCTCGCAAAGCTCAAACCCATTGTAGACGCCCCAGAGTCCCGAGAGTGTGGCGGCAAGCGCAGCACGGATCAGATAGGCCGGGCGCGGCGCGTTCTGCAGGAAATCGGGGTTGATGTCGTGCGTGTTGACGAAAAAGTGAGGCCGGAAGAATTCCTTCGGTTCTTCCGTGGTGATCTCGCGCATGTACTGCTCGAGCTCCCACTTCGCGTTGCGCCATGTGAAATAGGTGTAGGACTGTGAAAAGCCGATCTTGGCGAGGCGGTACATCACCTTCGGCTTCGTGAAGGCCTCCGACAGGAAGACGACCTCCGGATGCCGCGTGCGGATATCGGCGATCAGCCATTCCCAGAAGGGGAAGGGTTTGGTGTGCGGATTGTCGACGCGGAAGAGTTTTACGCCGTTGTCGACCCATTTCTGCACGACATCGCGCAGCTCGGTCCATAATGAAGGAACTGCGTTGCTGGCATAGAAATCGACGTTGACGATATCCTCGTATTTCTTCGGCGGGTTTTCCGCATAGCGGATCGTGCCATCCGGCCGCCAGTCGAACCAGCCCGGATGCTGTTTCAGCCACGGGTGGTCTGGCGAACACTGGATCGCCAGGTCGAGCGCAATTTCCAAGCCGGCTTCCGCGGCCGCATCCACCAGGCGCCGGAAGTCTTCGAACGCGCCGAGTTCGGGATGGATCGCCTCGTGCCCGCCTGCTTCGGAGCCGATCCCATAGGGGCTGCCGGGATCTCCCGGCGCGGCCTTGAGGCTGTTGTTCTTGCCCTTGCGATTCGTCTTGCCGATCGGGTGGATGGGCGTGAAATAGAGCACGTCGAAGCCCATGGCGCGGATTGCTGGCAGGCGCTCGATGACATCGTCAAACGTGCCGTGGCGGTTGGGATCACCGCTCTGGGAGCGTGGAAAAATCTCGTACCAGCTCGCAAATGCGGCGGCCGTACGTTCCGCATCGAGCGGAATGGCCTGCGAGCGAACCCGATGGGGCCGGCGGTCGGCCTCTGCCAACAGTTCGGCAGTCTCGGCGGCAAGCAGGATTTCGATGCGCTGGGAATCTTGCACTTCGGTCAGCTCGTCGAAAAGGCTCTGCAGCCGTTTTTTGATCCGACCGGACGAATTGTCGAGCGCGTCGAGCACGTGGTTGATGCCCTCCTGGATTTCCAGGCGGAGATCGAGCCGTGCCTCGTGCTTCTTGGTGAATTCGTAGCGGAAGATAGCGAAGGGATTGCGCCAGCCTTCGACTATGAATTCGTGCCGCCCCACGCGCTTCGGAGTGAATTCCGCGTGCCAGCGATCGTTTTCGATCAACTGCATGCGGACCTCGTTCCACTTCGTCTCGTCGGCCGGTCGCCAAAGCAGGGCCGCCGACAGCGGGTCATGGCCATCGCCGAAAATATCTGCCTCGACCTTCACCGTCTCGCCGACGATGCGTTTGACGACGAAACGCCCCTCATCCACCGCCGGCGTGATTTTTTCGATAGCCAGCCGCGCAGAGGCCGCGGCCTCGTCGACGCTCGGGACCCGGACCGCATCAATGACCGGAATTGACGATGTTCCTTCGAATATCCGCAGCTCGCCCGGCTTCAGTTTGAGCTCAGCGGTAAAGGTCTCATCCTCCGCGTCGAGAGCCTTTAGCGGCAGAAAGGCGGAGGCGGCTTCGCGGACGGCGTTAAACGGCGCTTGCGCGACGCGCCTGAGATCGCGATTGAGGACGACGATGCGCGCCTTCTGGGACGTGCGGATGTCCTCCAGCTCGGTCTGCATCAGGGCGACCGTCGGCGTCTGGCTGGCGAAGACCAACCTCAGCGGCTGCCGGGCGAAGCCGGCGGTAGTCTTGTTCGTTCCCCGGCTTACAGTACGGATGTCTCCTGAGAGATCGAACGAGCCGATGTCACGAAGTCCCGCCAAGCCGCTTCCGTCGCCATGCAACGGGTCGAGCGGCGTTTCCACTCCGTATTCGAAGCCCATGGGGATCATCAGCCCACTGGCAAACGTGGACGCAAGTTTCAGCGCCCGGACTGCCTTGCGCTGCAGAACTTCGCAACTGTCCGTGCCGTTGGCGATGCGCCTGCCGAACGGCGCTTCCGGGAAGGTGATCTGGTAGCCGATCTGCCGCTGGATCTGGTATTCGTCCATGATCCAGCGGTCCTCAAGGTTCCACCATGCAAACGAGGAGAAGCTGCCGTCGAAGCCGGTATCCGCAAGGGCCTTGCGGTCTTCGAAGGCGCTGCCTGGCGTCCAGGCGAGAAAGGTCGTTTCCGGAGCCGACTGCCGGGTCGAGGCGATAAGTTCGCGCCACGCCTCCGGCGCCAGGCGCCCGATCCCAAGGCAGCGGAAGCCGGCGATGCCGAGACCCGTAAGCCAAATCATGCGGGTGCGCCAATCCTCGATGTGCTTGGCCTCGCCCATGAAATCGATGCGGCGACTGAGATTTTCCTGTGGTGCCACGCGCGGATCGGCAGTCATCGGTTCCGCCGTTTCATCATCGAGGGCAATCCGGTCGACGACAAGGTCGAGCATCAATCGGACGCCGTTCTCTCGAGCCGCCTGAACCAGCGCCTTCAGCCCGTCGCCGACGGATTCACCTAGGCCGAGTTCAGGATCAAGCCGGTCGAAATTCCTGGTGACGAAGACGCTGGCATGATGGCCGCGTTCGAAAAGGGGAGCCGTGAGCACAGTGTCCAGACCAAGGTCCTTGGCATGCGCGAACACCTCTCTCCAGGCTTCCAGCCCCTTCAGCATGAGGGGATGCACGTAATAAATCTGCGGTGGCAGTCGAGAGAGAGATATTCGGGAAGCGAACTGGGGGCGCGTGTCCATGAGCAATGCCTCGCCACAGCGTTTTGCGTTGTAACGGAAGGTCGCCGGAACTTGTTCCTTCAAAACATGCCAAATCGGCTTACTCTTTCGGCCGTTCATTCCGCATCGCCGCAGCTATCCTCGCAACGAGCGGGATCGCGCCAAAATTCTCGATGGCCACCGACAACTTCGGTTTCCAATTGGGATAGCGGTCGCCGGTGCCCGGAACATTGGTCGGCCTTTTCTCGCTTGTCAGGTCGGCAAGGCGGACGGCGGCAAGGAGCGACGGGGTCCTGGCAATGAAGCGGTGCGCGCTGACAGCCAGATCGTGCAACTTCTCTTCGTCCGCTGTTTTAGCGGTCAGCCGCGCCGGTGGATCGAGGCCTGCGTCATTGAGCGCTTCCTTGAGGTCTCGGCGCTCGCTTTTCCGCTCCTTGACGTGTTGCTGCGTTACCTCGGGCGGCACGATGCCATGTTTGGCCCTTGCCTTGATATCGCGACCTCGCCACCAGCCGGCCAACGTCTCATGATCATGGGTAGAGATGCAGGCGAGAGCCAGCGCCGGATAGACCTCCGCCGGTTTGAAGCCGCTTTGTCCCGCTCATAAGAAAGGACGCGATAGGAAAGTATCTGCGCCGCGGAGAGATCGTCCTGCAATCCTTGCGGAAGCGTGCCCAGGTCTTCGCCGATCACCACGCAGCGGTATCGCGCCGAGGCCTTTGCCAGGATCTTCAGCAACCGACGCTGCGGGTAGTCGACATACGCTCCAGCCTCCGGCGGGCTGTCCAGCGGCACCAGAAAGAGGCGCCTCAGCGCCGCCGCGTGGTCAATGCGGATGGCGCCGGCATAGCGCATCGCCGCGCTCACCATCCTACGGTAGGGCGAGCGCTTGCCCGAAGCGATCGCAGAGGGCCGAAATGCGGCCAGATGCCAGTCTTGACCTTGCGTCGCAAAGGGGTCCGGCGGGCTTCCGATCGTTGCCCCGGCGATGTAGATGTCCCGCTTGCTCCAGGTCGCGGAACCGTCGATGGCTTCTCCAACCGCAAGATCGAGGTAGAACCCTATCCGCAGGCCGACCTTGCGCGCATGCTCGGCCGCCTCGGCGAGTTGCCGGTGCGCCAGCCACTGCAGCCACATATGGAAGCGAACTTCGTCCGCATTCTCCCGCTCGAACTCCACTACCGCCGGACTATCCGGGTTTTGATATTCTGCCGGCCAGGTATGCCAACCAGCTCCTGCCGCGGATTTCACCATCGAAAACGAAATTGCTTCAAAGAGCGCATGACGGCGCAGTCCCTTACGGCCCTCACGCAGGAACGCCTCGAAATCAGCAGGATCGTAAACCCGGTGGCGCGGCGCGCCTCTCTGCCAGTTGGCCCAAAGAGACCTCAGGACGGCGAGCTTTGTGCGAGCGACCCCAACATAATCGACGAGATCGGTTTGCCGCAGGTCCTCCAGCTGCCGATCGAGCTCCGGGCGGCCTGCAAAGCCTGGAACCTGATCGACGGCTACGTAGAGGGGGTTAAGTCGCTGGCGGTTCGAAGGCTCGTAAGGGCTGCAGCGGTCGGGATCGGCAAGAAACGGAGCATGCAACGGATTGAGGCCGATGAAGTCACCCCCGAGCGACCGGACAATATCCGCCATAACCGAAAGATCCTCGAAATCTCCTATTCCCCAATTGCGCGAAGAGCGCAGTTCATAAAGCTGCAGGCTGATCCCCCAGACACGGGTCTTGCTGAGTACCTCCGGCAAGTATGCTTTCGGGGTCTTCTTTTTCATCGAGTGGGACTTTGCCGAATGAGCGCCGGCCTTCCCGGATGATTTCGGGGGCGCTTTCTTCGGCCGCGGCTCGATCTTCAAGGCGGCCAGGATTTTTCGCTTGGTCTCGTTGGAGATCGGCACTTCCTGACCATCCGGACTCGGCCTGGTGAGGCTGATGCCGTGTCGCCGAGCCAGTTCGTCGAGTTGCTTGGGCTTCATCGTTCAGTCGCCTTCCGCGCCTCCGGCCTTCGTCCTTCGCGAGGTCAGGTCTTGCTGATGCTCCAGATCACCGACCATGGTGCGAGACGGCTGCGGTTGATCGAGCCGCAGGCGAAAATCTGCTCCATATTCTCATTCTGCAAACTGATGGACGTCTCCTGATCGGTCAGGTTGGCTAGCAGATGCAGCTGGACACCCCCGGCCAGCGTCCAATCGACTGCGACCGCGCTCCCTGCGGTTCGAAAGACACCGGTCTTGCCGCCGAGACCGTTCAGCAAGGGCGCGATCCGGCGGTGTCTGATCTCCAGAAGTGTCTTGTAAAAGCCGAGGATATCCGCCGAAGAGGAATCGGCAAGCTTTGACCAATCGAGCTTGGCTGAAGCGAATGTGGAGTGCGCAGTCGGATCGAGAAGGTCTTCGGCATCGAAGCCTGGCAGCCGGGTCAGCTCCTCGCGGCGACCCTTTCTTACCTTTTCGTTAAGGTCCTCGTTGAAATCACAGAAATAGGGGAAGGGCTCTTCCGCGCCCCATTCCTCACCCATGAACATCATTGGGACCTGCGGTGCCAGAAGGTAAACAGCGGTTATCGCCTTGATCGCGTCCTTCGGGCGTGAGGCAACCATTCGATCCCCCAGTGCCCTGTTGCCGATCTGGTCGTGGTTCTGAATGAAGGAGATGAAGGCTGTGGGTGGAAGCTCCGCACTCGGCTTGCCGCGGGGCCGTCCACGATATGGCATGTGCTCGCCCTGGAATACGAAGCCAGCGGCGAGCGCCCGGCCGAGCTTGGCGACGTCACCGGCATAATCGGCATAGTAGCCGAAAGTCTCTCCAGTCGCTGCAACATGCAGCACGTGGTGAATGTCGTCGTTCCACTGCGCCGCGAAGAGCAGTGCCGTACCTTCGGTGTTCCGCTTCAGAATATCGCTGTCGTTGTCTTCGTTTTCGACAATCAGATGGACATTGCGGCCTGCGGCAGCTGCCCGTACACGATGGGCGAGCTCGTGCAGGAGATGTTCCTGGCTGTCGTCGTTGATCGCGTGGGCGGCATCGAGGCGCAGACCGTCGAGCCTGAATTCGGTAATCCAATATAGGGCATTCTGGATGACAAATTCGCGCACGGGCCCCGAATCCTCGCCATCGTAATTTATGCCACGGCCCCATGGCGTCTTGTGATGCTCGGTGAACAGCGGCGCATAGGCCGGCATGTAATTTCCATCCGGCCCGAAGTGATTGTAGACGACATCGAGGAACACACAGATTCCCCGGTGATGGGCCGCGTCTACCAAGGCCATCAGATCTTCCGGTCGCCCATAGCTACTATCCGGAGCATAGGGGAGCACTCCATCGTAGCCCCAACCGTAGCGACCCGGGAAATCGCTGACGGGCATGATCTGGATTGCCGTAACGCCCAGCTGCCTCAGGTGATCAAGCCTTTCAATCGCCGCTAGAAAGCGACCCTCCTGGGTAAAGGAGCCGATATGCATCTCATAGATGACGATCTCCTCCCATGGCCGGCCCGTCCACCCTTCTCTTCTCCAGCGATAAGAGGCCAGGTCAATAACCTCGCTTGGCCCATGAACGTCCCGCGGTTGGAAGCGGGAAGCGGGATCGGGAACTTCAAGGCCGTCCGGCAGCACGAACTGATAGAGGGCGCCCGGGCCGGCGCCAGAGACTTCGCAATGGTGCCATCCGTCACCAACCGGCCGCATCTCCAGTGGCTTAGCACCTTCTAACTTCACAGATACGCGTCGATGAAAAGGCGCCCAGAGCCGAAAAAGAACGCCGTCATCAGTGAGGATTGGGCCAAACATCATTCTGGTCAAGGCGGTGCCTTCCGGTTGAAACAGAGTGAACCGTTAACTCGACCGCCGTGAAAATGTTTCGAGCCTCTGCTGCTCTAAGAGCGCGAATGCAGCGCCCTTTCCGAGTAACCAGACACTGAGGGAGCTTAAATGACTCCGGCTCGCGGCCGTGCAATGTCGTTGACACCTTCCGCATCAGGCGCTTGCCCATAGCTCATGCGGCGCATTTGCTCAAGGACCCGCGCCATTTCCTCGTCAGGCAGCACCGGCGGTTCGCCGAGCGTCAAGGCCTGCACATAGATGCGTGACAACGTCTCGATTTCGATCGCCAGCCACAGGGCGGACTCGAGCGTCTTGCCGAGCGAGATCTGGCCGTGCTGACCGAGCAGACAGGCGAACCGGTCCGTGAGCGCCACCAGCGCGTTGTCCGACAAGGCCTGTGTCCCGAACGTCGCGTACTCGGCGCAGCGTATCGTGGTGCCGCCGGCGACGCCCGTCATATAATGGAAGCTCGGAATGGTCTTGTGGTGGCAGGCGAGCGTTGTTGCGTAAATCGAATGGCAATGCAGCACGACATTGATATCCGTGCGACTCTTCAGGATGTCGCGATGAAAGCGCCATTCGGACGACGGGCGGCGGCCGACGTAGGTGCCGTCGAAATCCATCTCCACCAAATCCTCCGGCGTCATCGCGTCGTAGGGCAAGGACGACGGCGTGATCAAAAAGCCGCTGCTGGTCCGCACGGACAGGTTTCCGGCAGTGCCTTGATTGATGCCACTCGAATTCATCCGCCGGCAGACATCGACCATTTCGCGGCGCAGCGCCGTCATATCGGTGTGTTCGTTCATGAAGTGAACCTTTCCTGATGGACGTTGAAATCGTTGCGCGCCGCATGCCGCGCCTCGGTTCGCCAGCGTCGGGCATAAGCAGCCAAGTCGGCGGGCGGATGATGGAAGACTGCAGGCTTTTCCAGTGCGATCGAGGCAGGTCCCCGGCGGAGTCCATGGGTTGCCAGGAGCGCTGCGCCGGATGCAACGCCATAGCGTTCGAGGCTGGCGAGCGTCTCGCAATCCGGACGGAGCGCGGCCACGAGCGAGCCATAGAGCGGATCCCGCAGGAAGCTGCCATCGAGAATAAGCGGTCCGCCGTTCGCCAGCGCATCGACGCATTCGATCGTCAGCAGCGCCGTGTAAAGAGCCGCCAAAGCCCGGCGCTCGGCATCGTCGGCGGGTTGAGGGCCCGCAATCCTTCCCCTGCCGGCGCTGCCCGGAAACAGGCCGTCATCTTCCCCGAAGGAGGGCAAGGCCATCGTGCCCTGCCCGATCAGCCGGCTGACAAGCCTCGCGCCGGCCTCGCCATTGGCATTGCCAACCCCTGCGAGGTGGCTGAATTCCCGCCCGCCCATCGTCAAGGCGCCGCCGACGGGGCGGCCAAATACGTCGCTGTTGCAGGTCATTCCCCGATGCTCATCCAGTCGCGTAAGCGGCGTCTCGGCGTTCAGCGCAACGATCCAGGTGCCCGTGGAAACGACGGTCGCATCCTCCAATCCCGCCGCCTGATAGCGGTAGAAGTTGGCGCTGCTGTCGTGAATGCCCGCCAGCACCCTCATATCGGCTGGCAATCCATACCGCTTCGCAAGACCGCGGCGGATGGTGCCGATTGCTTGCCAGGCCGTGGCGAATGGCGGCATCAGCCTGGCCCAGCCTTGCGAGGTCACGATTGGCGACCAGCGTCTTTCCGCAACGTTCCACAAATGGGATTGCGCACCGAGAACTGTCGTTTCCGACACCACCTCACCCGACAGCCGCCATGCCCAGTATTGCGGCACGCCGAGAAACCAGCATGATCCAGCAAAAGCCCCTGGCTGCGCCTGCTGCATCCAGAAAATCTGCCGCGCCTGATGGGTGGCACCGTGCATGATCGCACTGCCACGATCGAGGAAGGAGCCGGAGAGCGGTCGATAGCCTTCGCGGATATCGTCCGGCAAAGCCTGCTCGTAATCGATCATCGGCAGGACGGTTCCATCGCCGTCATCAGGATTAGATCCGACCAGCACGCCGCCGGAACCGTGACCGGTCGCGATGAAGGTGGAAAGCGGGTGGCGTCCGGAAAGAGCGGCCAGATTGTCGAACACCCAATCGCTCAGCCCCTGCAGGTCGTGATGCTTCCAAGGCGGGCCTTCCAGCACCGGGTTGCAGACCGACAGCGTTTCGACAACCTCACCTGTGGCCGTTACCGCATTGAGCTTCACGTTGCTCTTGCCCACATCCAGCACGACGACAGTCGCCGGCTGTCTGTCTTCCCTTCGATCGGTCGCCTGCCCTTCCGTCATTTCGGCTTTCCGGATTGCCGTTCAGATCAGGCCGTATTGCCGCGCCTTGTTGCGCAAGAACGGCAGGCCGTTGCCCATCACTTCGGCCTCATCCTTCGCAACCGGGCGCCAGACCGCGAGTCCGTAAGCGACTTCAGGCGGCATGTTGATGAAGCTTTCCATCGCCAGCCCGCCCTTGAAGCCTATGGCAGCGAGTGCCGCGTAAACCTCATTCCAGGGAATGTTGCCGTAGCCCGGCGTGCCGCGGTCACTTTCCGAAAGATGGATGTATTTCAGGTGATCGCGGGCATCGAGAATACCGTTGGCGGCGCCCTTTTCCTCGATGTTCATATGATAGGTATCGAGATGAACGAAAACGTTGTCGGCACCGACCCGCTCGATCATGTCCACCGCCTGCCGGGCCGTATTGATCAGGTGGTTCTCGTAACGGTTCACTGCCTCGACACCGAGTTCGATACCCTTAGACTTGGCATGCTTGGCCGCCGCCTGCAGGGCTCGCGCAATATTGTCGTATTCCCCTTGCGTCGGCGGAACGCCGGTACGCTCACCGATGCCGCCGAAGATCACGCCGGAAAGCGCTTCCGCGCCCATTTCCGCGGTCTTGTCGATGGCGACCTTCAAGTGCTCGATCGCCGCGTCAGGACGAACGGACGCCCAGGCGCTTTCCGGTAGGCCAAGCGAGCAGACAGAGCGCAGCCTGTGTTTTTCCAGCAGCGCCCTGGTATGTGCCGCATCGACCGCCGGCGCATTCAGGAGCGCGATCTCGATGAAATCCATCTCGTACTTGACGGCGGCGGCAATCGCCTTCTCCGCACCGGCGCGATCCCAGTTCATGGTCCACATGCTGGTGTGAACACCAAAACCTTCCATGGCCTTATCCCTTTTTTCGCTTGAGAAATTTGAGATGCCCGGCCGCATAGCGCAGGATCATCACGGTGATGAGCAGGATGCCCCAGACGGCTGTCGCAAGATGCTGGTTGGCTCCCATGAGGTTGAGGCCGGATGCGAGCAGCTGCAGAACGACGAGCGCCACGAAGACGGGGATGACCCTGCCAAAGCCGCCAAATGGATTGACGCCGCCGAGGAAGCAGGCAAGCACAGTGATCAGCAGATAGGATTCACCGTGGCCGACGCGCACCGAGTTGAAGCGGGCGAGCATGATGATGCCGGCGACCGCGCACATGGCGCCAGACAGCGTATAGACCAGCACCAGGACCTTGCGCGTACTGATGCCCGAATATCGCGTCGCCTCGATGTTCGAGCCGATCATGTAAGTGTTGAAGCCGAGCTTCATCCTTGTCAGCAGCAGATGCCAGATCGCCACGCAGCCTATGAAGACGAGAAGCGGCACCGGAAAACCGAGCACGCTGCCGTGGCCGAGAGGCGCAAGGTAGGCCGGAAAACCCGAGACATCGCCACCGTGAGTCAAGAACTCGCCGAGTCCGCGCAGGAAGATCATCATCGACAGCGACACCAGGATCGGGTGGGCCCGCGTATAGGCAATCACTAACCCCATCACCACGCCGCTCGCCGCCCCGACGCCGATAGCAAGGAGGCTGCCGAGCACGAAAGCAAAGGGTCCCGCATCCACGCCCCCGTGTGCCTTCAGCACCCAGGCCAGTGTCAGGCCGGCGATATTGGCGGTGAAGGTGATCGCGAGATTGAGCCCGCCGGTCAGCACCGGCAAAAGCATGGCGAGCGTGAGAAGCCCGAGTTCCGGTAGCTGGAAGGCCACCGAACCGAAAGTGGCGCGGCTCAGGAATTGTGGTGACGCGAAGCTGAAGAAGAGCAGGACCATGAAGAGCGCAAGTCCGGGCCCGGCCATTTCCGGCCCGATGATCGCCCAACGGCGCTTGAGGAGGGCGGTCATCTGCGGCCTCCTTCCTGACGCATGAACGGCAGCAGCTTTTCGATGCTGGTGTTCGACAGCGTAATGGCGACCAGAATGATGGCGCCGACGATCATCTTGAAAGCATATGGCGAGACGCCTGCGAGATTGAGGCCGTTCTGCGTGATCGAGATCAAGAGAACCCCGAGCACGCAGCCGAGGACGGAGCCTTTACCGCCGCCGAGCCGGGCGCCGCCAAGTACCACGGCGGCAAGCACGTCCAGCTCGCGACCATAAAGCGCGTTTGGAACGACTTCCTGTGCGTAGTGCGCCTGGATCAGACCTGCGATGCCGGCCATCAGTCCAAGCCAGCCAAAGGCGATGAACTGCATTGCCGCGATATTGATGCCGAACCGGCGCGCTCCTTCGGGATTATCGCCGAAGGCATAAAGCTGCCGCCCCGTCGTCGTTCGGGTGATGAAGAGCCAGGTAGCGACGACGCAGATGACCATGACCAGCACCGGCAGCGTGATTTCGATCCAGGTCCCATCCGCCATCTCGTGCTCGAACAGGACAACGCGCGAGGTCAGCCAGTCCGGGAGATTGTAAATCGACACGCCGCGCGTGAAAAACATCAACAGCCCGAAATAGATGTTGAAGGTGGCGATGGTCGCGACGATCGAAATGATCCGGAATCTGTGGATGAGGAAAGCGTTGACGGCGCCGAGCAGGATCCCGAGAACGCCGGCAATCAACAGACCGCTCACCCAACCGCCGCCCCCAATCCAGCCGAGCAGGATGGCAGTGATGTATTGAACGACCGAGGCTGCGACCGCAAAGGAGATATCGATGCCGCCGGCGATCAAGACGACGAGAAGCCCGACGGCGAAAATGATATTGACGGCGCTGGTGTTGAGCAGATCGAACGCGTTTCCGAGCGAGAAGAAGCGGTCGGTGATGATCGACAGGAACAGGCTGATGATCACCATGACGGCAAGCAGCGCAAATTCCGTCGCGTGGGATTGAACGAGTTTATGCATAGACGGCAGCCTCGATGTCCTCAAGCGCGCAGTCGCGCGGCGTGAACCGATTGACGATACGCCCCTTGGCCATGTGCAGCACGCGGTCCGCATGAAAGTAGACCTCCGGCACCTCGTCGGAGATCAGGATGATCGCGAGGCCGCTGGCTGCGAGTTTGGCGACGATATCGAAGATGCCGGCGCGGGCACCGACGTCCACGCCGACGGTGGGAGCGTCGAGAATGAGCAGCTTCGGACCGGTCGCCAGCCACTTGGCGATGGCGACGCGTTGCTGGTTGCCGCCGGAAAGCGTCGAAATCGCATCGTCCTGCTTGCCGATCTTGATGCCCAGATCAGTGATCCATCGGGCAACCAGCTCCTGCTTGCCGGTATCGGACAACAGCCCACCGGAGATGATGCGGTCGAGCGATGCAATGACAAGATTGTCGGCGATCGACTGCGGCTGAATGAGCCCGAGAGACAGCCGATCCTCGGAGAGATACGCGATCCCGGCCGCGATCGCGTCGCGATTGGAGGAGAAACGGACCGGCTTGCCCTCAAGCCTGATGGTACCTGCCTTCGGCTTCAACATGCCGAACAAGGAGAGCGCGAGCTCGGTGCGCCCGGCACCAAGCAGGCCGGTGATGCCGAGGGTCTCGCCGCGTCGGACGGTAAAGGAAATATCCTGAAACTGCCCCGGCCGGGTGAGACCCTCGACCTCCAGCACCACCGGATTGCTGCCGACGTCACGGACATGGATCGTCTGGTCGAAGGTCTTGCCGGTCATCAGTTCGGTGATGCGCGACTGGGGCATTCCGCTCGTCGGGTAGACGCCGACGAGCGCCCCGTCCCTCAGAACCGTCAGCCGGCTCGATATCTCGAGCACCTCGGCCAGCCTGTGGCTGACGAATACCACGGCGACACCGGATGCAGAGAGCGTCCGGACGATGTCGAGCAGATGGTCCGTTTCCGATTGCGTCAGCGAGGCAGTCGGCTCATCCATGAAGACCAGCTTGGCTTCGCCGATCAGCGCACGCGCAATCGCAACGATCTGACGCTTGGCGATCGCGTAGTCCTTCAGCGGCCGGTCGACATCCAGCGTGACGCCGAGCCGAGCCAGCGCTTTCAGCGCGGTTTCGCGCATGCTGTCGTAATTGACAAACCGGGGCCAGCGGCCAAGCACCGTCTGAAATGCGATGTTTTCGGCAACCGTCATTTCCGGAAACAGAGCAAGGTCCTGCCAGATGACCTGGATGCCTGCGGATTGCGCCGTCACCGGCGACATGTGCGTATAGGTCTGGCCGTCGTAATCGATGACGGCGCCGGACTGCGGACGGTAGACGCCGGTGATGATCTTGATCAACGTGCTCTTGCCGGAGCCGTTTTCACCGGCCAGACAGTGCACCTCGCCCGGCAGAACGTCGAAGCTGACATTCTTCAGCGCCTTGACGCCGCCGAAGGTCATATTGATGTTATGCAGGGACAACAGCGGCTCCGGGCGGCCGCTCTCCACAGTTTCAGGTGCGATCATCGTTTCGATCCGAAGAATTCCCGGGCACCACCGAGCCAGCCGAAGCCAGCCCGGCAGCCCGGGAGGAACGCGTTCGGGGAACGTTACAGGCCCATGCCCGCGAGTTCGTCCACCGTGTCCTTGTTGATCGGCAAGAGTTGATCGACGATGATGTCGTTGCCGACCGGCTTGATCACGCCAAGACCGGGAATGTCGTCGCCTTCCTTGACACTCTCACCCTTGATCAGGCGATCGGCCAGCGTCACGAAGACTTCGCCGGCCTGCTTCGGATTCCACATAAAGCCGCCGGAGATCGCATCCGCTTTGATCAGCTTCTGGCCCTGACCGGGTGAGAAGGGCCCGAGAACGAAGATTTCTCCAGTCTTGCGCCGCTCCTCGATGGCGCGGCCGGCACCGATCGGGCCTTGGCTGCCGAAAGCGAGAAAGCCCTTGAGGTCCGGATGAGCCGAGATGAGATCGAGCGCCGTCGAGCGGCTCTTGTCGACATCTTCAGCCACGCCGTACCGTTCGCCGACGAGCTTCATATCAGGATAATTTGCCTTGATGTAAGCGACCGCCGCATCGGCCCAGGCATTGTGCAGCGGAACTGTGAGCGAGCCGACGAACACGGCATATTCGCCCTTGCCACCCATCTTCTCAGCCAGAAGCTTGGCATGAGCTTCGCCGAAACCTTTGGACGAGGCCAGTTCGAAATTCCAGTCGGCGCCCTTCTGGCCGGGAGATTCATGGGTGATGACGATGATACCCGCGGCCTTGGCTTTGGCCAGAACGGGTTCAAGCACCTTGGCATCGTTCGGAACGACGCCGATCACTTTGACCTGCTGGGCGATCAGATCCTCGATGGCGCGCACCTGAAGCGCCGGGTCGGCACTCGTCGGACCCACCATGAAAGCATCGAGACCGAGCTTGGTCCCCTGCTCCTTGATCCCGGCCTCCATGGCATTGAACCACGGAATGCCACCGATCTTGACGACCACGCCAACCTTGTCGGCGGCCTGCGCAGCGAACGAAGCTCCAAGCGACAACGCTGCAGCAAGCGCTGCAATCATAAGCTTTTTCATGCTTCTCCTCCTCCGAACGTTCCGCGCAGGAACACGCCTTCGGCCGCCAATTGGCGTGCCAAGTTTCAGTTCCGATCTATGCGGAAAATCATGTCCTCCAATTCGCCGCCTCCTCAAGCGGACCTCGATGGCGCAAGTCGTTTTCCCTCTTGCACAATCGATGGTGCAAGTAATATCATTTGAATTTAAGCTTTGGTCAAGGGGAAATTGGCAATAGAGGAGATGTCGGGAGGACGGCATGAAGCAGCAGGGCAAAAAGAAGGCTACGATCTATGATCTCTCGGTCCTGTCCGGTTGCTCGGCCTCGACGGTCAGCGCCGTGCTGAACGGCACCTGGCGCAAACGGCGGATCGCGGAAAGCACGGCCGCACTCATTCAAAACCTGGCTGAACAGCACCAATATACGGCGAACCTTCAGGCCCGCGGTCTGCGCCATTCGCGCTCCGGCCTCGTTGGGCTGCTTCTGCCTGTGTACGACAACCGCTACTTCTCATCCATGGCGCAGACCTTCGAGGCGCAGGTGCGCAGCCGCGGCAAATGTCCCATCGTCGTCAGCGCCTCGCGCGATCCGAAGGAGGAACTTGCGACGGTCGAAACGCTGATCTCCTATTCGATCGACGAGCTGTTCATCACCGGTGCGACCGATCCCGATAGCGTTCACACCCTCTGCGAAGCCGCCGGCATCCGCCACATCAACATCGACCTACCGGGAACCAAGGCGCCATCTGTCATCAGCGACAACTACGAAGGCGCCCGGATGCTGACCGAGGCGATCATCCGGCGTTTCGATCCCACCCGCCCTCTGAAGCCCGAGGAGCTATTCTTGTTTGGCGGACGCAACGATCATGCCAGCCGGGAACGCATAAGAGGCTTTCGCGATGTCAAATCAGCTTTGCTGGGAGGCGATACCGACGCCTGCATTCAGCCGACCGGCTATTCGCCAGCGATGACGCAAAGAGCCTTCGAGACCTTCTACGAGCGCCAAGGAAAGTTGCCACGCGGGCTCTTCATCAACTCGTCGATCAACTTCGAGGGCCTGCTCCGCTTCATGGCCCAGCATCCCCACGAGACCTTCGCCGACATCGTCGTTGGCTGCTACGATTATGATCCCTTCGGCTCATTCCTGCCCTTCCCCGTCATCATGATCAGGCAGAACATCGAGAGCATGCTCGAGAAGGCATTCGAGCTTATCGCCGAGCATCGCCCCACGAACAAAATTCACCTCATCCAGCCGGAGCTGGTCCATCCGCGCACGGCGCTGAAAGGCCCCCTGGACGCGATCAAGGATGTCTACGCTTAAGTACGAAGAGTGGGCGCCGGACCATTATTTTTCGCAGAGACGCCGTTCGCCGCGATAGGGCTGGTACGTGCAATCCGAGGCGCGGAAGGAACGATAGCTTCGCGAGCAGGCGCGAATATTGCACGAAGCAGCGGGTTGCTGTTCGCCCGTCAATATCTCCGCCCCGGAGCCATCGAGCGTAGAGGGGCTGGCCATCGCAGCCTGCATGAATTCGCGCCATATCCGAGCAGGCAATGCGCCACCCGTTACCCCTTTCATCGGCGTATCGTCATCATTGCCGACCCAGACGCCCGCGACTAATGAGTCCGTAAAGCCAACAAACCAGGCGTCGCGGTTATTCTGGCTGGTGCCCGTCTTCCCGGCAGCAAAGAAACCCGGCGAAGCTTCGCGTCCGGTACCTCGCTCCACCACCAGTTGAAGAAGCGTAGAGAGGTCATCGCGATAGGCGGAAAGATCGACTGACGGCGTCACCTGCGGACCCACCCGGAAAGCCTGGGGCTCCGTCGCAGCTTGAAAGTCGATCACGCCCCATGGCTCCACGGGAGCGCTCCCCCAGCGAACGGACGCGTAGGCGCCCGTCAGATCGAGCAAGCTGACCTCCGACGCCCCGAGCGCGAGTGCCGGCACCGGGTTGAGAGGCGCGTCGATGCCCAGCTCCCTGGCTGCCGCAGCGACATTCTCCATTCCCACGTGCTGCGCGAGCACGACGGTCGCGGCGTTGAGGGAGCGAGCAAATGCTTCCGCAACGGTGACCACGCCACGGTAGCGACCTCCAGAATTCTCCGGGGCCCAGCCATCGACCTTGATCGGCCTATCGTAGACGCGATCGCTCAAACTGATGCCCTGCTTCAAGGCAGCATAGTAGACGAACAGCTTGAAGGTGGAGCCTGGCTGGCGCATTGCCGTGACAGCCCGGTTGAACTGGCTCGCCCTATAATCGCGGCCCCCGACCATTGCGACAACCGCGCCGTCGGGCGTCATGGCCACCAATGCGGCTTGCGATGCGCCGAGCGCTTTTCCATCTTCATCGAGCGCACGCTTGATCACCTCTTCTGCGGCGCGCTGGAGACGCGGCACCAAAGTGGTGCGTACCGTCACTGAACTGACCGAAGAACCCGCGATCTCGCCGGCCTGGCTCGATATCCAATCGGCGAACCAGCTGCCCAGGCGTGGCGCCGGTGGGGTCGGGTGCAAGGCAGTGAATTCGGCCTTCGCAGCCGCCGCCTCGCCCTCCTTGAGCTTGCCGTTTGCAACCATTGCGTCGAGTACGGTCGCGGTTCGCCGCCGGGCGCCCTCGAAATTGTCGATCGGGTTCAGCTGGCTCGGTGCCTGCAGGAGGCCGGCGAGCATTGCTGACTCGCGAATGTCGAGCGCACCAATATCCTTGTCGAAATAGATCCGCGCTGCCGCCGGCATGCCGGTCGCGCCTGCGCCAAGATAGACCGAGTTCAGGTAGCGTGTAAGAATCTCCCGCTTGCCGAGCTTCCATTCCAACCAGAAGGCAACGACCACTTCCTGGATCTTGCGCTTCAGCGTCCGATCGCTTTCGAGATAGAGGATCTTGATAAGCTGTTGCGTGATAGTGCTGCCGCCCTCGACGATTTCGCCGGCCTGCAGGTTACGGAGCATGGCGCGTGAGATGCCCCTGAGGTCTATTCCGTAATGATCCGGGAACCGCCGGTCCTCGATCGAGAGCACGGCATCGATCAGGTGCGGAGGAAATTCCTCATAACGCGCATACCGGCCTTGAAACCTCCCCTGCCGGACGAGCGGCTGGCCGTCTGCCGTTTCAAGAAAGATCGTGGGCTTCAAGGAGCCGTCTGCGATCTCGCGCCAGGGGACGTCCTTCAACGCCCAGATCAGGACACCGGCCACGAGCAGGATGCAGCCTAGCGAACCCAGGGCAAACAGACCCTTCCAGGAGCGAAGCCGCGGCCGGGAGGCGATCATGCCCGCGAACATCCTCCTTGACCGAGAGGCGACGGAGCGTGAAGCGGCTATGAATCTGGCTCTTGCTTCTGGGACATCGACGTTACCTGCTCTTTCCCTGAGCGTCCTGGCCGCAGTGAGGAACCGTCTGGCACCGCGACGAAATGTCAAACCGAGGTCATGGCGCAATGCATGCGCAAGTTCCCGAACCGCGCGCCTGCTGCGCTCAAAAGGTGACGGCAACGGCTCGGTCGCGTCGTTTCCGGGCGTTGCATCGGCAGCTGGACCAGACTCTGTCTTGATGGCTGTGTCGTTGTCTGTCGGCGTTGCGTCCGTGGTCACAGATTCCACCGGTTTGCGATCCCTGCGGAGGGCTCGTCTTTTTCCAATTCGGTAATATGCAGGACTTCTTACCGAAGATTACATCTCCACGCCATCAACTAGGACTGCACATTTTGGCGGGAAGCCCGGAGCCCTAGAAAAATGGGAGGGTTGTTTCGGCCCTCCCCGAGAGGAGTCCAGGACTGCAACTCTCAACCACCACGCCGAATTGGTCTGAAGCATCGCCAATAAAGCACGGGCTCGTGTCTCCTCCACCATCCGTCCGCATTGTTATCAAGCTCAGCTTTCAGTAAGCTTTCAGCCAAAGGAAACGTGAACGTGCGGCGCGTCTCCGTGACTGGGATGGGTTAACGTAGGAGGATGACATGGACTTAGAAGATCTGCGATCCGAGTACGAACAGAAGATCAAGGAACATGAGGACCATCTGAAGACGATGGACGAAAAGGAGATCCAGCACTTTCAGGCGGAAGGGAGCGGCCCGCTTGCAAATATCACTGAGCGTATCAAGGCGGAGTACCGCCGGAATATCGAAACCTACACGGCGCTGATCGCTCAGATCGATGCGATGCTGGGAGCTTAGGCCAAAACGCAGAATCCTCGCGGATTGAGACCAACGCTGCATCGACGCTGGCCCAGTTAGGCCCCGTGCGGCGACAACCCGATCGGCCCTATCTTTGCCTTCGACTGTCCGCTAAGGAGACCAAATATGACCGCCATCGATCTGAACAGTGATCTCGGAGAAAGCTACAGCGCCTGGACCATGGGCGACGATCAGGCGATGCTTTCGATTGTCTCCAGCGCCAACGTTGCCTGTGGTTTTCATGCCGGCGACCCGATAGGCATCTTGAAGACCGTACGGGCCGCGGCTGAAAAGGGCGTTTCGGTCGGGGCGCATGTCTCCTATCCCGATCGCGTCGGCTTCGGCCGCCGCGACATGGATGTCACCAGCGCCGAACTGATCGCCGATGTCATCTACCAGATCGGCGCACTGAAGGGCCTTGCCGCCGCCGCCGGGGTGGCGGTCGGTTATGTCAAGCCGCACGGCGCACTCTACAACCGCATCGCCTATGACCCGAAACAGGGACAGGCCGTGATCGACGCCATCAAGGCTGTCGACCCATCGCTGGTGCTGATGGGGCTTGCCAACGCGCCGATCCTCGTTCTTGCACGGGAGGCTGGCCTCACGGTCGTCGCCGAGGCTTTCGCCGACCGCGCCTATACTCCGGACGGCCAGCTTCTCTCGCGACGCGAGGCGGGCGCCGTGCTGCACGATGCCCAGCTCATCGCACGCCGCATGCTGCAGCTCGCTCATGAGGGCACGCTGGAAGCGATCGACGGCACCACGATCAAGATCGACGCACAGTCGATCTGCGTGCATGGCGACAACCCCAGCGCAGTCGCCATCGCCCGGGAAATCCGCCGCTCCTTCGAGGCCGACGGCATCACCGTCCGCTCCTTTCTTTCCGCCTGATCAAGGCCACGGCTGAGGTGACGATGCGTTTTCTGCCCGTCAGCCTGACAACCCTGCTTGTCGAACTCGCCGATCTTGACAAGACGCTGGCGCTTTTTGCCTCACTCAAGGGCGATCCAGTGGAGGGCATCGAGGAGATGATACCGGCAGCCCGCACGCTGATGATCCGCTTCCGGCTGGAAAAACTAACGGCGGAAAAGCTGGCAGGCGAGATCGGCAGGCGCGATCTTTCCGCCCGCCTTGCGCCCTCCGACAAGCTGATCGAGATCCCCGTCCGCTATGACGGCGAGGACCTTGAGGATGTTGCAAACCTCACTGGCCTGTCGGTCGAGGACGTCATCCGCCGCCACACGGAAAGCGAGTTCACTGTCGCCTTCTGCGGCTTCGCGCCGGGCTTCGGCTATCTCGTCGGCGGTGATCCGGCGCTCCAGGTGCCACGCCGCCAAAGCCCGCGCACGAGGATTCCGGCGGGCTCGGTGGCCTTGGCCGGCGCCTTCAGCGGCGTCTATCCGCAGGCGAGCCCGGGCGGCTGGCAGATCATCGGCACCACGCCGGAAAAGATGTGGGATCTTTCGCGCGACCCGCCCGCATTGTTCCAGCCCGGCTATCGGGTGCGATTCTTCGATCTTGCGAAGAAACACGCCCCGACGACACCGACGGCCGTGACCCCAAAACCTGCCAAACCGGTGAGCCGGTCGGTCTCAGACGCCTTGACGCTCAAGGTTCTCGCCGCGCCGATGCCGGCGCTGTTCCAGGATCTCGGACGTTTCGGCAAGACCGGCCAGGGCGTTTCGGCATCCGGCGCGCTCGACAAAGGCGCGTTGAAGGCGGCCAATCGCGTGGTCGGCAATCCGATCGATTCCCCCTGTCTCGAAATCACGCTCGGCGGTTTCTCGTTCGAAATTTCGGGACGCGCGGTGGTGGCGGTCACCGGCGCGCCCTGCCCGATCACGATTCGCGACACCGCCGGCCGGACCATTCCGGTTGAGACCTATCAGCCGATCGCGCTGGAGCCCGGCGACGTCGTCACCCTCGGGCATCCGCAGCGAGGCATGCGCAGCTACCTTGCCGTGCGCGGCGGCTTTGCCGTAAGGCCGGTTCTGGGGAGCGCCGCCACGGATACGCTTGCGGTCGTTGGCCCCGAAGCGGTGACAGCCGGTGCGGTGCTGACCGTCGGCACGCAGACCAAAGCTCTTAAAGCGGTTTCCGTGACCGAGGCCCCGGCCTTCGAGCATCCGGCACCGGGCGATACCGTGACGCTCGATGTTGTCATGGGTCCGCGCAGCGACTGGTTCACCGAGGCCGGGATTTCAAACCTTTCCGCGCAACTCTGGCAGGTGACGCCGCAGTCGAACCGCGTCGGAATCCGGCTTTCCGGCGACGTGCCGCTGGAGCGCAGGGACAAGGCGGAACTGCCGAGCGAGGGCACGGCGACGGGAGCGATCCAGGTGCCGCACAGCGGCCAGCCGGTGCTCTTCCTCGCCGACCATCCGCTGACGGGCGGCTACCCGGTGATCGGCACGGTCGCCGAATACCATCTCGATCTCGCGGGACAGATCCCGGTCAATGCAAAGATACGCTTCCGGCCCATAACTGCCTTCGCCGAAATACGGCCTGCCAAGGCGTGAGATCCCGGCCCGATAAAAGACGTGAGGAGCCACCCATGAAGAGAGTCCTGATTGCCAATCGCGGCGAGATCGCGGTGCGCATCATCCGCGCCTGCCGCGACTACGGCTTGCAATCGGTGGCGGTCTATGCCGATCCGGACATGGACGCCCTCTTCGTTCGGCTGGCGGACGAAGCTTACGGGCTCTCCGGCGCGCGACCAATCGAGACCTATCTCGACATCGACAAGTTGATCGATATCGCCAGACGCTCCGGCGCAGATGCGGTGCATCCGGGCTATGGCTTCCTCTCGGAACGGGCGGAGTTCGCCCGCGCGGTCATCGATTCGGGTCTCATCTGGATCGGCCCGGATCCGCATGTCATCGAGGCACTGGGAGACAAGGTCGAGGCCCGGCGGATCGCAACCAGCGTCGGCGCTCCCCTGGTTGCCGGCAGCGACGGCACCGTCGGGACCGCGGCTGAAGTCATTGCTTTTGCCGAAAAGCACGGCTTCCCGGTTGCGATCAAGGCCGCCCACGGCGGCGGCGGGCGCGGCTTGAAGGTCGCATGGAAGATGGACGAGGTGGCCGAACTCTATGAATCGGCGGTGCGCGAAGCAAAGGCCGCCTTCGGCCGCGGCGAATGTTTCCTCGAACGCTTTCTCGACCGGCCGCGCCACATCGAAGCGCAGGTGCTCGCCGACAAGCACGGCAATGTTCTGGTGCTCGGCACCCGCGACTGCTCGCTGCAGCGGCGTAATCAGAAACTTGTCGAGGAGGCCCCCGCCCCCTTCCTCAGCGATGCCCAGCGGCTATCCATTCACGAGGCGGCGAGGAAGATTTGCGCCGCCGCCGGCTATTCGGGTGCCGGTACGGTCGAATTCCTGCTTGGCGTCGACGGCACGATCTCCTTCCTCGAGGTCAACACTCGCCTGCAGGTCGAACATCCGGTTACCGAGGAAACGACGGGCATCGATATCGTCATCGAACAGTTTCGGATTGCCGAGGGCCTGCCGCTCCGCTTCACCGAAACGACTGTGCCGCGCGGCCATTCGATCGAATTCCGCATCAATGCCGAAGATCCCGGCCGCGGCTTCCTACCGACGCCCGGCACGATCTCCATGTTCGAGGCACCGTCCGGGCCAGGCGTACGCCTCGATAGCGGCGTCGTTGCCGGCTCGACCGTTCCCGGCACCTTCGACTCGCTGATGGCGAAGCTGATCGTGACCGGCGCTACTCGCGAGGAGGCGCTGAACCGGGCGCGCCGGGCCTTGCGGGAATTCCGCATCGAAGGGGTCGCGACCGTCCTTCCTTTCCATCGCGCGGCAATCGAATCCATCGACTTCACCGGCGAGAACGGCTTCAACGTCCACACGCGCTGGATCGAGACCGATTTCGCCGCCATGCCCGAAGCCGAGAAGCGCCCGGAGCAGCCAGCCGAGACCTCGCTGATCCGCACCCATGTCGAAATCGACGGAAAGCGCCATGAACTCGGTATTCCAGCCATGCTTCTCGCCGGTCTCGGACAGCCCTCTGTTCAAGGCATGGCGACGACCGTTGCGTCGGAAGGTGCGGGGAGCGTCACCTCGCCGGTTTCCGGTACGCTGCAGGCCTTCAAGGTCGAGGACGGCGCCGCCGTTGAGGCGGGCGACCTGATAGCGGTGATGGAAGCGATGAAGATGGAAACCCAGGTAACCGCTTCGTCCTCCGGAACGATCCGCATCGCCGCCAATGTCGGCGATTATCTGCAGGCCGGGGCAGAAATCGCCCGCATTGAGGTGCACTGACGGGCCACGGCGCGGCAGGGTGCGGCAAACGGCAATGTCTGTTAGTCGTAGAGATAGGCCGGAAGCCAGAGTGTCATGCCCGGCCAGACATACATGATCACCATGCAGAGAATGACGATCAGCATATAGGGCATCATGCCTGCAAAGATCTGGTTGAGCGTGACGTGCGGTGGCGAGACGCCCTTGAGGTAATAGGCCGACATCGCCACCGGCGGCGACAGGAACGCCGCCTGCAAGTTGACGAAGACGAGCACCCCCCAGAGTATCGGATCGATATCGAAGTGCCTGAGCATCGGCAGGAAGATCGGCACGAAGATGATGATGATCTCCGTCCATTCGAGCGGCCAGCCGAGGATGAAGATGATCGCCTGCGAGAGGATCATGAACTGCACGGGCGTCATATTGAGCGACAGCACCCACTGCTCGATGAGCGCCTGGCCGCCGAGAATGGCGAAGACGGCGGAGAAGAGTGCCGAGCCGACGAAGAGCCAGCAGACCATGGCAGTGGTCTTCGCCGTGAGGAACACCGCCTCTTTGGTGCGTTTCCAGTTGAGCGTCCGGGCCTGGAACGCCAGCAAGAAAGCGCCGGCGGCACCGACCGCGGCGGACTCGGTGGCCGTCGTGATGCCGAACAGAATGACTGCGAGCACGACTACGGTCAGGATTCCGAGCGGCATGACCGACGAAGCCAGCAGCTTCACCACCTGCAGCCGCTCAGCATTCATATTCCTGTAGTAGCGCACGAGGACCGCCGCCGCGATGACAGCAATGATCCCGAACGTCAGGTAGAAGCTGGTTGACGGCCCGTTTATCACCGCCGGGCCGGCATCCGCTGCGGGTCCGCCGAGCTCTTCCAGCCCTTCCGGCACTTCCGCCTCCGCCGAGGCCTGCGGGTGGATGACGACATACCACCAGACGAGAGCCAGGGTGAATGCCGTCAGCGACAAAGGCACTAGCGCGGCGAAGGTATTCTTGACCAGCTTCCAATAGGTGAGCCGTCCCTCGTCCGTCTCGATCGCCATCGCCTTTGATGGTGAGACCAATGCACGGAGAAGCCCGACGAGCATGTTGTTTGAATAGAGTCCCTGAAAGCGTCTCATCCAGGCGGCCACCGGAACTCTCGTCTGTTCCTCGGGCAAGGCGGGCGCGATCTTCGGATTGATCATCGCCCAGGCGAGAACGTAGACGAGATAGAGAAACGCCAGGAAGAAGCCGGGAAACATGGTGGCGGCATAGAGTTTGACCACCGATTGTCCCGCAACGGCGGCGTAGACGATGATCATCACCGATGGCGGGATCAGAATGCCCAGCGTGCCACCGGCAGTGATCACCCCGGAAGCAAGCTTGACGTCATAGCCGGCGCGCAGCATCGGGCTCATTGCGATGACGCCCATCAGCACCACCACGGCGCCTACGAGGCCGCTGGCGATGCCCCAGAAGGTGCAGATAATCAGCGTCGCTACGGCAAGCGAGGCGGGCACGCGCCGGAACGAAAGCTGGATGCTGTAGAACATCTTGTCGACCAGCGCGCCGCGCTCCATCACGTAGCCCATCAGCACGAAGAGCGGGATCGAGACCAGGACGTCGTTGGTCATCGCACCATAGGTGCGCTGAACCATCAGGTCGAAGACGCGATTGTCGATCCAATGTTCGGCGGGATTGTAGAACGCGTAGAAGCCGAAGACCATGCCGAGCCCCATCAGCGTGAAGGCTGTCGGGAAGCCCATCACGATAACGACCACGATGAGAGCTAGCATCGTCAGTCCGAGGAACGGATCGCTCACGTTTCGATATCTCCACCCAGTCCCCGCTGCCTGGCGGCCCTGTCGATATCCTGGGCGCGCTCGATCGCGGCCTCGCGGGTCTCGGCATCTATGTGCTCGCTATGGGCAAGTTGCTCGGCGACGACGTCGATCTCCTCCACATCCTTGAGCCGGGCTGGCCATTCGCCGGTCCTCAGGCAGACGACGCAGCGCGCGATCTCGGCGAGCCCCTGCAGCATCACGAGCGCGCCCGCTATCGGAATGATGGTCTTGAAGTAGTAGATCGGCGGGCCTTCGGCGGTAACGGTCGAATGCTCGCCGATCCGCCAGGACAGCGCCGCATAGTCATAACCGGCATAGATGAGCGCCGCGACGCCCGGCAGGAAGAAGAGGATATAAAGGATCAGGTCGAGCGTCGCCTGTATTCGGGGCCTGAGCGAGCTGTACAGAAAGTCGCCCCGTACATGGGCGTTTTGCGCTAGCGCATAGGCTCCGGCGAGCATGAACAGGGTGCCGTAAAGCATGTTGGTGGCGTCGAATATCCACGCCGTCGGCATGTTCATGATGTAGCGCTTGAAGACTTCGACGCAGACGAGCGTCATCAGCCCGATAATCAGCCAGGCCGCGGCTTTGCCGACCCATACGCTGATCGCATCGACCCTGATGAGAAACTGCTGAACCTCCACGGCTGCCCCCGAGATAGCCGACTATCTTCGTCAGAGCATCATCGCTGACCGGCGATGACGTTATAGTTCCTTCGCAACGCCGTCGCGGCCGAAGTAATGATCGAAGGCTAACCGGCGGTTGACAAGGGTATCCTGTTCCCATCGTGTGGCCCGTTCCGCAAAGGCGATCTGGGACTCGATGACTTCCTTGAACAGCGGGTTTTCCGCCGCCTTCTTCTTCACGACCTCGTCGTAGACTTCCAGCTGCCTTTTGAGGATCGCTTCCGGCGTCTTGTAGAACTTGACCTTGTCGACCGTTTGCATCTCCGCGTAGTCTTTCGAATAGCGGTCGATCGCTTTCCAGGCCATATCCTGGGAAGCTGCCTCCGAGGCGTTGGAGATGATCGCCTTCATCTGGTCAGGCAACGCATCGTATTTCGCCTTGTTGAACAGCACCTCGAACTGCTCGGCATTCTGGTGAAAGCTTTGCAGCATGCAGATCTTGGAAACGTCCGGGAAACCGAGAGCCCGGTCGGACGAGGCGTTGTTGAACTCGGCTGCATCAAGCAGCCCGCGGTCCAATGCGGCGACGATCTCGCCACCCGGCAGCGCATTGACTGCGGCACCGAGACCGGTGAACACATCAATGGAAATGCCGACAGTGCGGAATTTCAACCCTTGGAGATCCTCCACCTTGGCCACCGGCTTCTTGAACCAGCCAAGCGGCTGTGTCGGCATCGGGCCGTAGAGGAACGAAACGACATTGGCTCCGATCGATTGATAGAGCTTTTGGAGAAGGTCCCTGCCGCCGCCGTATTTGTGCCAGGCGAGCAGCATGTTGGCATCCATGGCAAAGCCCGGACCCGAGCCCCATAGCGCCAGCGCCGCCTGCTTGCCGTAATGGTAAGCGACGACGCCGTGCCCGCCGTCGAGTGTCCCTTGGGAGACAGCGTCGAGCAGGCCGAAAGCGGGCACCACGGCGCCCGCCGGCAGCACCTCTATCTTGAGATCGCCGCCGGTCATGTCAGTGACCTTTTTTGCGAAATCAAGCGCGAATTCGTGAAAGATATCCTTGGATGGCCAGGTGCTCTGCCAGCGCATGCTGACCGCCCCCTGCGCTTTGACGACGCTGGGTGCCGCGATCATCGCCGCACCGGCCATGGCTGCGCCGCTCAGAAACCTGCGACGCGACGTTCTTCCCCTGATCTGGGTTCTGGATTTCATTTCTTCCTCCCAAAAGCATGAGCCTTTTTCGCCCTATGCCGTTTCTTCTTTTATCCCGCTCCCAACATTGTGTTTTAGCTTAAGATAATACTCCTCACCGGGCACCAAGCAAAGGTTGTCAATATGTTAGAATTTGACGGTGCGGCGGCGTTCGTCCCCGCGGCTGGCCTCAGTCCGCTTTGCGACGATAAGGCTCAGTCATCGCACACACTGTAAATAAGTTATTCATTATATAAATAACGATTATTGATTATTAACCGTATCAAAAGAGGACTGTTACTTTTAACACCTCATTTGTACTTGCTCCGTAACGTCTCGCTTAACCAAAGCGAGGATAATTATGCGCGGTGCCAATGCCAGTTTGACGCGATTCTCCGGAAAAGACTTTACACGACGCATTGTATTTCCCATGGCGGGCGTCCTGCTCGTGGCAATCACGGTCGTTATCGCGTTTGTCGTGGTTTCTGCACGCCAGCAAAACAACTTCGAAGTCGAAGCGTCGACGAAACTCGCAACCACCGCGCTCCAGGTGAAGGCGCGAGAGGTTGGCCGCAATCTCCGCGATTACGCGGTCTGGGAAAACACATACAAGCACCTTCACGAAAACGTCGATCTCAAGTGGGCGGCCAAGGTTGGAAACATCGGCGCCAATATCTATGAAAGCCTCGGCTATGAGATGGCATTCGTAGTGAGCCCTGGCGGCGAGACCGTGTACGCTCTCGTCGATGGCGTGCCACAGCCGGTGGATGCGTTCAAGCTCATGCCCCGCGGCCTTCGCGACCTCCTTCACGTTGCGTCCATTCAGACCGATCCGACGACGAGCCTCATCAAGGCGGGCGATGAGATTTTCATCGTAGCCGCCAGCGCCTTGCTTCCCCAGTCAATTGACCGCAAGACCGTCAAATCCAAAGATCTGACCATGCTGGTCTTCGCCAAGCGTCTCGACCAGAAGTTCCTTGATCGTATGAGCAAGGATTATCTCCTGTCAGGGCTGACGATTTCTCTGCAAAAGCCGGAGAGCGCCGAGGCGTCCATTCCGCTGCTGTCGCAAGATCGGGTCTATCTTGGCTCTATCATGTGGTCGCCGGAAAAGCCGGGATATCAGCTCCTGCGCTTTATCTTGCCGCCGCTCGGCATCGCTCTCGTTATTTTAGCGGCATTTGCCGTGCTGGTCGTACGCAATGCCGGCCGCTCCACCAAGGCGCTTGAAGAATCTGCCAAAACCGTCGAAGCTTACGCTCAAACGCTCAAGGAAAGCGAAGCACGCTTCAAGGACGTGGCGGAAGCCTCCTCGGACTGGATCTGGGAGAGCGACCAGACGCTGCGGCTCGTCTATTTCTCCGCCCGGTTTACCGAGGTGACTGGCCTTTCCGCTGCGAGCGTCCTCGGCAAGACATTCAAACAGTTCTTCTCGAGCGATGCCGATTCCGATGGATGGATAAGGCTTATCGAGGAAACCGATGACCACACGTCTTTCCGTGACCTGCGCTGCTGCTACCGCGACGCCGCTGGCCATACACGGGTTTGCCGGCTGGCGGGCCGTACTATTCTCGGGCCGAGCGGCGAGTTCCTTGGATTCCGCGGGACCGCCACCGACATCACCGAGGAGGTCGAGGCGCAGGACCGCGCAACGCATCTTGCGCATCACGACGCGCTCACCGGCCTTCCCAACCGGGTGCTGTTCCGCGAGCGGTTGAACCTTGCACTGGTTGCCAATACCGAACAGACGTCCCGGATTTCGATCATCTGCCTGGATCTCGATCACTTCAAGGAAGTGAACGACACGCTTGGCCACGGTGCCGGTGACCTCCTCCTGCAACAGCTCTCGAGCCGTCTCATGGGTTGCGTCCGCATGCATGATACCGTCGCTCGGCTTGGAGGTGACGAGTTCGCAATCATCCAGGTTGGCGTCAATCAGCCGCTGGAAGCCGAAGAGCTCAGCCGAAAGCTGATCGAGGTCGTGCGCGCACCGTTTACGATCGAAGGTCAGGATCTGCATATCGGCGTCAGCATCGGTATCGCTATTGCCGATGCCACCGACGGCGATCCCGAACGTCTTCTCAAGAACGCCGACATCGCCCTCTACCGGGCCAAGCAGGGTGGCCGCGCGACCTACAGGATATTCGAAGCCCAGATGGATGCCGAGCTGCAAGCGCGCAAGACATTGGAATACGACCTGCGCCAGGCGGTTCTGAAGAACGAACTCGAGGTGCACTACCAGCCGCTGATCGACCTCGGAAAGCGCAATGTGGCTGCGGTCGAAGCGCTGGTACGCTGGCGTCACCCTGCACGGGGCCTCGTCTCTCCGGCCGAATTCATTCCGCTCGCCGAAGAAACCGGGCTCATCGTTTCAATTGGCGAGTGGGTACTGGAGACGGCCTGCCGCCAGGCGCTCGAATGGGACGAGATGCGCGTCGCCGTCAACCTGTCTCCCGTGCAGTTCCGCAACAGGGAACTCGTTGAAACCGTCCGTCAAGTGCTTGAGAGAACTGGTCTCGAGCCGGGCCGGCTAGAGCTGGAAATCACCGAGAGCGTCCTGATCAACGACACCACGGCTGCCCTTGATATCCTGAACGGACTGAAAGCGCTCGGGGTCAAGATTGCGATGGACGATTTCGGCACGGGGTATTCCTCGCTCGGCTATCTGAACTCGTTCCCGTTCGACAAGATCAAGATCGACAAATCGTTCATCGGCGACATGAGCGGCAAAGATAAATCCGGTGCGATCGTAAAGTCGGTCATCAGCCTCGGCCAGAGCCTGAACATGATTACGACTGCGGAGGGCGTCGAGACTTCGGAGCAGGTGGCGTTCCTCAGAGCGGAAGGCTGTGACCAGCTTCAAGGTTATTTCTTCAGTAAACCGGTCACTGCAACAGAGCTTGCGGCCTTCATTGAACGGTGGAGTTCCGAAAAGACGATCGATGAGATCGCCGCCTAAGACGCAAGAAGACAAATGATCAAACGACGGCTGCTCACGAGCAGCCGTTGCCTCGGCTGCGATGCCGCTCCAAACCCCACCCGAGGCGTTACCGATCTGCCGATTCGCGTCACTGAGGTCGGTGTGTCGACCTTCAGAGCGGAGGAAGTTCAGCTGTGGGGCTAAAGCGAACGCCGCCGCCGCGGCGAACGAGCATGAACCTATTGCACCGTGAGATGAACCGGAAGCACTCGCGTCATGTCGGGCCAGATGCCGAACCTATGCCGCAGTCTCCAAACCGCCTGTTCCAGCGCGAGGACAACGGCGGTCATGCTTTCGATCTCGCCGTGAAGATCGAGTGACTCGCCCTCCTCAAGCAGGCCGCTCGCGATCAGCCAGTGCGCATTTACGATCAACTGTTCGGCTCGCTGCAGGATCGCTAGACTTCCGGCGATAACGTCAAACATGCAAGTTCCCTTACTGTCTCTCGCGTTCTCTTGGAGAGAACGCCTATACTGACCATAGCAATTAGGATCCCGATCTGACTATCGGCCCATGGGAAGGAACGGATACCGACGAGGAAGGGATAACCTATACGCGGGTCTATGTGCCTTTGGGCGAATCAAAGGTCGGACGACGCGACGGAGGACGTTACGACCACGTCAGGCCGGGGTGCTGGAAGCCGAACCGAGCTGTATTCGATCTTTGCAAGGATCAGCGGGGGGTCGGGTTCGGCGGGAGGCAGAAGCCCGCCTTGCGGCCAGACACGCCGTAATTCCTCTTTGGTCATCGCCGCGACGTTCACGTCGATATCGGTCAAGGTGCCCGGCACGCGATACGGACAACGCCGCTGTGAACAATTGCTCGCAGACGAAAACTGCCAGAGAAAATAGTTTGGCCAGCTTCCAAAAGGGAAGACTTTGCGGATATCAGGCTTGTATCGGGCGTACCACAGCGGCAGCCTCGCAAGGACGCCGTAGTCCCGGCGATATGCGGCGATATAGCGTGCGGTGTCATGGTTGGTGTAGAGGATCGGATAGCGCCCCGTTCTCGCCCGGATGTGGCCGACGAAGATCTGCGCGTCCTCAAGCGACATGAACTGATTGGCATCAAGTCCCTCGATATCGAGGATCATCAGGTCGTTCGGCCCCGGGGTCGCATATTCGAGGAAGTGGTTCGCCTGATCGATTGGATTGCCCGGCCTCCCAAGATGGTAGGCGCCCCAGAGCAGGCCGTTTTGGCGGGCAATCATACGACGGCTGTTATAAAGTTCGCGACTCACCGCGTATTTGCGCCACATCGTCTTGCAGTGCGCGAAGGTGTCGCCACCGTGCTCCCCCGCGCAGCTGAAACTCTCCGGCAATCCGTCCGACGCCTTCGAGATAAACGCCGCGATCCGATCGTCCTTGAGCAGTGCCTGCCAATCGACGGCGTTCAGTTCGTAGGCATCGACGACTAACGCATTGGCGGGGTTGTTCCAGGGCGATCCATCGTCCGCCAGCAGGATCCCTGCTCCCATGATGAAAGCAAGTAGAGAAAGGCACGACAGAACCGATGCTCGAAGCCCAACCATCGATCCAAAGTAAGACGCCCTCGGTTTATAACATCTTAATAGTCGAATATTCTTAATCGCCCCGCTTGGTCACCTGGTTGAACCCATGAGCGCCGCTATGGCGCCCAGGGACATATTCTGATTGCAAGCGGCCCTGAGTTTGCCGGCCGCTTGCGCCCGCCTCACGTCTCTCTTGCTTATATGTGCCAGTCGGTCCCCCCAGATTGGCTGCTGATCGCCGTCGGTGTGTGATCGAGCGAATAGGCATGAATGTAGTCTATCTTCATCTCTGCCCCGTCGCTAAACCCGGCGCCCGGCGCTCCTGCCGCCCCGCCCACTGCCAGGTTTGCAAGCATGTACATCGGCTTGTGCATGTCATCAGGGGTGTCGGCGTGCGCGACGGCGACATCGTCGAAGTACCAGACAATCTGATCCTGATCCCACAGGACACCGTATTTGTGGAAGCCGTCGGTGCTCGCAACCTTGACAGGCATCGATTCCATCGTGTGCGTGCCGGTCTCGTTGCTGTGAACCGTCACGTTGACGGTGTTCGGGTCCTGCCCGCGCATCTCGACGACGTCCAGTTCCGGCGGCCACGAACCATCTTCGGGCAGAAGCCAGAACGCCGGCCAGGCACCCTGCTCGGTCGGCATGTCAGCGCGCATTTCGAAGTAGCCGTAGGTCTGAGAGAAAGAAGAATGCGTGTTGATGAGGCCGGACGTATAGTCATAGCCGTTGATCTGCGATTGGATCGCATCGGACGCCGGAGCCGCCTTTATGGTCAGCACGCCGTCCTTCACGGAAAACGGGTTAACGGACGACGTGGGAGCATAGGAGGGGTTGACGTACCACTGGAGTTCGCTGTTGCCGTGCAGCGAACTGCCTTTGTCCGGTGCCCACCAGAACTTGGCGTCCCAAACGCCTTGGTCGCCGTTACGCAGCGACAGGCTGTTGAACTCGTCAGCAAAAGTCTGCGTAAGGGCGGATCGGTCAAGCGTCAGCTGAAATTGATCGGCATGAAGGTCGGCGACCGTCTTGTTGGCAAAGACGAGACTCTCTCCGCCACCGAGATCCAGCCGCAGATTGGAGCCTTCCTGCGTCGTGTGGTTCAGGACCTGATCGAAGGTCGAAAGCCCATAGCTGTTCAATCGGACAGTGTCATCGCTGCCGAAATCGACGATCAAATCACTGCCGTTTCCGCGCGTGAATATGAAGGTGTCGGCACCGCCGCCGCCCTTGAGGACATCGTTTCCCGCGCCGCCGTCTATCGTCTGGCTGCCGGAGGCGCCGGAAATGATATTGTCCGCCCCATTGCCGAAGGCGAAGCGGCCATCACCGGTCACGGTCAGATTCTCGACGTTCTCCGGAAGGGTATAGCTCATCCAGGTGCTGACTGTATCGACGCCAGCGTCTGGAGACTCTATCGCGCGATTGATGCTCGAATACAGATAATAAATGTCATCGCCGGTTCCGCCGTGCATGGTGACGTTTACGGAACTGTCTCCCCAGATCGAGTCGTTGCCGACCGTACCATACAGGTCTGGCCCCGAGCCCGTGGCCGAGTACCAGTGGGTCGATGCACCGCTGTAAAAGAGAGTTTTGCCAACGGCGTTCGTAACCGAGCTTGCCATATAAATCTCCTGGATTTCTGACTGCAATCAATTGACTACGTTTCTAAGAAGTTTGGGTACCTTTCGTTTCGTTTCTCGTTTCAATGTTCGCGGAAAGTCCGCACTAAACCTAACGAATTAGCCTGCCCGGCGGTCGCCTATCTGCCATTTCGGGCTAGAGTGGCCACCTATTGTGGCGATTCTCTGCCAAGCCAGTTCACTCCTCCCGGAAAGCTCGCGCCACCTGATCGGTCAAGGGTTTGGTCAGATAGGCGAGAGCGGTGCGAGCTCCGGTCTGGACGAAAGCTTCCACCGGCATGCCAGGGAGAGGAACCAGATCGGCCAGTCGCTTCCATTCATTTTCAGGAACCGAAATACGGACGACGTAGTAGGCGGCGCCTGTCTGCTTGTCGGTGGTCACGTCGGCCGCAACCTGCTCCACTACTCCATTGATCTCGGGCGTGCTTCTTTGGTTGAAAGCAGAAAATCGCAGGATGACTTGCTGGCCGACCGAAACCTGATCGATGTCTTGAGGTGAGACGCGAACTTGAGGCGTCAGCATATCGCGAGCGGGCACGATCTGCAGGATAGCCTCGCCGGGCGCGACCACGGCGCCCGTCGCGTGCACCGCCAGTTCATGCACGACGCCTGCCTGAGGCGCTCGGATATCAACGCGCTGCACCTCGTCCTTGGCAGCGGCGAGTCGTTCGGCGAATTCACTGATGTCGCTCTGCGTCTTGCGTAACTGCTCCGATACTTCGCTTCGCTGGTCATCGTCGATCTGGATGATCTGCAATTCCGTTTCGGCCACTTTTCCATTCGTTTCCGCAAGACTTGCGACAAGGCTGCCGAGCTCACCGGTCAAGCGCGCGGACTCGCGCTGGAGCTCATAAAGCCGATTGATCTCCACCATGCCCCGAGCCAACAGACGGTTGACGCTCTCGAGTTCCTTGTCGATCAGCGCCATCTCCGCCTTTTTCCCGGTCTGCTGCGCCGTTAACCCGTCCGCCTCCTGCCGCAACTGCTTGATTCGCTCGCGCAACTGGGCCTTTCTGCTTGTGCGGGATGTCCGGCGATCCTCGAACAAGCGCCGTTCGCCTGCGATGGTGTCACTCGCCGCAGCGTCGACACTTCCCTGTAACAGGTTAGCCGGGAATTTGATCTCGTCGTCACCATCCTGCTCGGCACGCAGTCTGGCGGCCGTGGCAGACAGTTCGATCAAGCGCTGGGAGATGATGGCAAGGTTCGAGCGCAATTGCGTATCGTCCAGATGGACGAGTATCTGTCCGGCATCGACGCGGCTGCCGTTCTTTACAAAGATTTTTCCGACAGTCCCGCCTTTTTGATGCTGAACGGGCTTCACATAGCTATCGACAACAAGCGTGCCGGTCGCGATGACCGCGCCAGAAAGATAGGTCGTGGCGCCGAGGCCGCCGACCACGCCGACGAGCAGCAGGACCATCGCCAGTGCGATCGTCGTCAGTCGCTTGATCGCTGCCTCGGATGCAGGCGCCGGGTTAACGCTCAATCTCGCCTCCCGCTGCAATGACTGTCAGAGTGCTGTTTCGCGGAGCTGCCGGAATCGTACCTTTTCTAAGCACATCATCTTTTGGTCCGAAGGCCTGCAACTGTCCGTTTGCGAGCACGAGAACGAGATCGACGGCAGCCAGGGCGCTCGGCCGGTGTGCGATGACAACGGCAATGCCTTTGCGGGCGCGAACACCTGCAATCGCTTGCGTAAGAGCGGCCTCGCCGTCGCTATCGAGGTTCGAGTTCGGTTCATCAAGAACGACCAGGAAAGGATCGCCGTAAAGGGCGCGCGCCAGGCCGATACGCTGACGCTGACCGGCCGAGAGCATCGAACCGCTCTCACCGATCGACGTGTCGAATCCGTCAGGAAATTGCACGATCATCTCGTAAACCCCTGCTGCCTTTGCAGCAGCGATGATCTTTTCAGATGGCGCGTTGCCGTCGAAACGGGCGATGTTGTCGGCAATGGTGCCGTCGAAAAGCGACACTTCCTGGGGCAGATAGCCGATCGACTGACCGAGCGATGATGGATTCCACTGATCAAGTGATGCCCTATCGAGGCACACCGCGCCTCCTGCGGGTTGCCACACGCTGACAAGCGCGCGGGCAAGCGACGACTTCCCCGACGCACTCGGCCCAATAATGCCAACGGCATCTCCGGCCTGCGCCTTGAACGAGACGCCGCGAAGAACCATCGTCCGTGTACCGGGGATGGCAAGATGGAGCCCTTCAACGACTAGGTTCGCCGTGGGTGGGGGTAAGTCGATCTGCCGGTCAGTGGCCGGCATCAGGTCGAGAAGCTTCGTTAGCCGGCTCCAGCTTTGCCGGGCAGCGACAAAACCCTTCCACTGTCCGATTGCAAGTTCCACGGGGGCTAGCGCCCTGCTCAAAAGGATGGAACTTGCGATCATGATGCCGGGCGTTGCCTCCTGCCTGACGACCAGGATAGCACCGACTGCCAAGACGCCGGATTGCAACATCATGCGTAGAATTTTCGAGGTGGTCGCGAGGCTGCTGGTGACGTTTGTCGCCGAAATGTGGTTCGCAAGATATCGATTGTTGACGTCAGTCCATCTGGTGGCCAGGAGCGGCCCAAAACCCATCGACAGCGCGGCCTCCGAGTTTCGGCGCGTCGCCTCTGCAAGGTTCAGCCGGCGCGCCGCCAGTTCCGAGGCAATCCTTGCGGGGCTGCGGGATTTGACCTCGGCGAGAACCGTGAGGCCAACCAGCATGACAGCGCCGGCAAGCGCGGTCACGCCGATCCAGAAATGAAAGAGGAAGCACAGACCGATGTAGAAAAACATCCACGGCATGTCGAACAATGCTGTCGGCCCAGGTCCGGAGAGAAAGCCACGAACCGTATCCAGATCCCGGATCGATTGCAGGCCGTCGCCCGGCATTCGCATGCGGGAAGGCAACAGGATCAAGGAGTTATAAACGTCGTCTCC
Source organism: Rhizobium sp. SVR5-9E (assembly GCF_056755095.1). Taxonomy (NCBI): domain Bacteria; kingdom Pseudomonadati; phylum Pseudomonadota; class Alphaproteobacteria; order Hyphomicrobiales; family Rhizobiaceae; genus Rhizobium; species Rhizobium sp. SVR5-9E. The sequence goes on from NZ_JBNDHS010000001.1 coordinate 139,337, forward strand.
CAAACGCTCATCGACCGCCGTGCCGACGCGCACTAGGAGCATCGACCGGATGAGATCGAGCAGCCCCTGAAAGACGAAGAGCGTGGCGGCAATAAGCGCGAGCCCGGCGAGTGTGGGCAGGCTTCGGCTTGGAATCACCCGGTCATAGACCTGCAGCATAAAGAGCGAGCCGGTCAGGGCCAGTATGTTAACGACGCAACTCGTTGCTCCTACACCCAGGAAAACGCGCTTGAGGGAGAATAGCATGGCCACAAGGAAGGCCTGCGGTGGGCTGGGTCTCGCATCGGGCATGCATACTCCGCAACTAAGCAGCTGCCACGAAGCAGAAGCTTCGCACCGGCTACTCGACATTTCCTCCCGTCACCATTGTTAGCACCGGATGTGGCGAGCATGCGACCGCCGAAAAGTTTTCCTGTGATCTGCATTAAGGATTGCCTTCCTTCGTGCGTTGCGCACCGCCGGCTGTTCAACAACGGGACCCCGCGTTCTGCGGGCTTCATGGCGAGCGGGCCGACCTATGGCATCCGGCAGGTAACTTTTTGTTAACCATATGGACCTACCGATAGGAGGCTGCTTTTCCGCGATAACAAAAGCAGCACGCCCGGTGCGAGCGTCGCGTTTACGACTAGGAACGCAGCTCACCGCCGCACCCATGTCACCCTTGGGATGGATGTCTCTTCAAGGAGGTTGCGATGCCGCTTGTCGCTTTGCTCGATACATTTAACATGATCGGTCACGATGCTATAATCGTCATGAAAGGCGACCGCACGCATCAAGCCGTATGCGTGACGGAAGATGCACTCGCTGGTGTTCAGGCTGTGCCAGACGCGCGGCGGCTACCGCAGAATCTCGATGTGTTCGAGCACATTGCCAGTCGAAAATTCGAGCATGGCGAAATCGCATTCGACGGCCGCATCTGGATCACGGCAAAGGATGTGCACAACTGGCACAACGAGACGCTGCATTAGACTCCTGCCCCGCGTTGATGCATGCCGTAGTCGCCTGGGGGACCAAAATCCGGGCTGTATCGAGGGGCAAATTTGTCTCATTGCCGTAATGTGACACCCCTACGTTTAGAAAGGCTCCGGGGTAGGGGCCGTTCTCAACTTTGGAGGCAGTACGATGAACGAGCATCTTTCTCAAAAGATATTCCCCACGACTCAGCTCGAAGACGCGGATGGCGAAGGCCACAATTCCAGCACCAACCCAACGATGGGTGAGATCATCAGCAAGCGCTTTTCGCGCCGTAACTTCCTCCAGGGTTCGCTTGCCGTCGCCGCGATTACCGCAACCGTCAGCCCCGTTGCGTTGATGACGGCGGAAAAGGCGCGTGCTGCCGGAAAATCGGCTTTCTCCTTCACCGAGGTCGAAGCCGGCGTCGACGCGGACCATCATGTCGCCGAAGGCTATAACGCCGATATCCTGCTGCGATGGGGCGATGCGCTTTTCCCCGATTCCCCGGCATTCGATCCCAAGAAACAGACGGCCGAGGCACAAAGCCGCCAGTTCGGCTACAACAACGACTATGTGGGCTATATCCCACTCGAAGGCTCTTCCGAACACGGATTGCTGGTGGTCAATCACGAATATACCAACCCGCACCTGATGTTTCCGGGTCTCGTCTCGATCGTTGACGGCAAGATCAAGCAGGCGCCGCTGAGCAAGGAGCAGGTCGACATCGAAATGGCCGCGCACGGCGGCACGATCGTCGAGATCCGCAAGACCGACGGCAAGTGGCAGGTCGTTCCCGAAGGCAAGTACAACCGCCGCATTACCACCATGACCGAAATGCAGCTGACCGGTCCGGCGGCAGGCAGCGAGCGTCTGAAGACCTCCGCCGATGGGACGGGCACGAAGGTGATCGGTACCATGAACAACTGTGCCGGCGGCGTGACCCCCTGGGGCACCTACATCATGGCGGAGGAGAATTTCCACGGTTATTTCTCGGGCGATCTGCCGGAGGGCCACAAGGAAGCCGCCAACTACAAGCGCTACGGCGTTCCGGAAGGCGCTTACGAGTGGGCGAATTTCTACGATCGCTTCGACCTTGCCAAGGAGCCTAACGAGCCCAATCGATTTGGCTGGATCGTGGAGGTCGACGCCATGGACCCGACCTCGACACCGAAAAAGCGTACGGCGCTCGGCCGCACCAAGCACGAGGGCGCTGCCTCGATCGTTTCCAAGAACGGCCGCGTCGTCTTCTATCTCGGCGACGACGAGCGTTTTGACTATGTCTACAAGTTCGTGACCGACGCGCCCTTTAACGCAAGCGAGCGCGCGGCCAACATGGACTTGCTCGACGAGGGAACCCTCTATGTCGCCAAATTTGCCGAGGACGGCTCGCTGCAATGGCTGCCGCTGACCTTCGGCCAAGGACCGCTGTCGTCCGAGAACGGCTTTGCCAGCCAGGCAGATGTGCTCATCGAGACGCGCCGTGCCGCCGATCTGCTCGGCGCGACGAAGATGGACCGGCCGGAGGACGTCGAGCCGAACCCGGTCAACGGCAAGGTCTACCTCATGCTGACCAACAACACGAACCGCAAAGCCGAGCAGGTCGATGCCGCCAACCCGCGCGCCAAGAACGCGTTTGGCCATATCATCGAGATCAGCGAGGACGACGGCGAATTCGCTGCAACCTCCGGCAAGTGGGAAGTGCTGTTGAAATGCGGCGATCCCGCCGTCGCCGATGTAGGTGCATCCTTCTCGACGGACACGACCAAGAACGGCTGGTTCGGCATGCCCGACAACTGTTCCATCGATTCCGCCGGCCGCCTCTGGGTGGCGACGGACGGCAACAACAACAAGGCGACCGGACGGACGGATGGCTTGTGGGCCGTCGACACGGAAGGCGAGGCGCGCGCGACCTCCAAGCTCTTCTACCGTGTCCCAGTGGGCGCAGAGCTTTGCGGTCCGCTGCTGATTCCGGGTGACGAAACAGCCTTCGTCGCCGTGCAGCATCCGGGTGATGGCGGCGACGACTGGAGCGGTCACGGCCGCCCATCCTACTACGAGGATCTCTCCACGCGCTGGCCCGACTTCAAGGATGACATGCCGGTTCGTCCGGCGGTCGTCGCCATCACCAAGATCGGCGGCGGCAAGATTGCCGTCTGAGCGGCGGGTTCTATAGCGGCGCTAAGCCACAGAGAATGCGGCTGGGACAAGCACATCGTCCCAGCCGTTGCATTTTTTCGTCGGAGAGATCAGCCGCCCTCACTGCCTTGGCGGAGCGTGCCATCTTTTCGCCGCCGCCAGTACATTAGTTTGTAATAAAATAGGGCTACATATCCCTCCCATAATGAGGAGGGAGAACCTATGCGCGAGATGACGTTGCCGGAGGTGCTAAGCGATCCGCTGATCCGCCAGCTTATGCGGGCCGACAAGGTATCGCTTCAAGCTTTTAAGACTCTGCTTCGAGAAGCGGCTGCACGCGTTGAAGAGCAGGCTGACGCGAAGGAGGCGGCTGCGCATCAGCATGCAAGCAATCGCGCTTCGCCGAAAATCAATCCCATCCTGCAAGAGGAAGCAGTCTAGTCCACGGCCTCAAGCCACTTGGCAATTCGTCTGGAATGAGGCGGCCGCCGCCCTCGTCACTGCCGGCCGAGTTTGCGGCTGACGAAGACCATTACGCCGCCAATCCCCAGCACGATCAGACCCCATAGGACCCAAACGCTCTGATTGATCATGAAACTGGACGAGGGATACGGGAATAGTCCGCTCCCCTGGCCTATCCAGATCAATCCGAGCAACATCAAAATCGTCCCGAGGACGTAGCCAACTTTCCGCCTCATTTGCGTTCCTCCTCCCGTAAGGCAACGAGGACTTCGATCTAGGCCTCGATGCCAACGGCGCTCTTTCCGATAATTTCCCCAAAGCGTTTCGACACTGGATCGTCAGATGCCGCAGACGACGCCAACACGACTTCCCAGCATGCATCGGCCTCCTTCAGACGGCAGACGCTCAGGATCGACTCCCGGCTTTCGGCCACCGATTCCGGCACGAGCGCGATACCCAATCCATGCCCGACGAGTTCTAATAACGTGCTGAGATCGCTTACCTCGAATGCGATCTTACGATCACTATTGGCCGTCAGAAACAGTTCGTCAATCAGCTTGCGCGTACCCAAATCCTGCTCGAAATCGACGAAGGGATAGGCGGCAATCTCTTCGATCGAAGCAATGTCGGCTGTCGCAAGCGGATGGGTTCGGCTGCAGACCACAACCAGTTCTTCGCAGGCGATCATCGTCGTCGAAATGTCGGCCGGCGGTTCGAAGACCGGCAGAAACGCCAGATCGAGCTTGCCGTTGCGTACCTTCTCGAGAAGGTGGGCCGCACCGCCTTGTATGAGGCGGACCTCGATATGAGGGTGACGCTCATGAAAACGCGCAAGCAATAGCGGCAGGTCGAGAAATGCCGGCAGGCCCTGAACAGTTCCGACATTCAGCTTCCCTGATTTCGCCTCAGTCACTGCGCTCACTGCGTCGCGCGCGTCTTTCGCTGCGGCCAGAACGATCTCCGCCTTTTCGAGCAGAGCCCGACCGGCGGCTGTCAGCCGGACTTTTCGCGTGGAGCGCACGAAGAGCTTGGCATTGAGCTCGAATTCGAGCGCCCGAATAGAACTCGATAGCGCGGACTGGACGATGTTCAAACGCTGCGCGGCCCGCGTAAAATGTTCAGCTTTTGCCGCAGCGACGAAATATTGGAGCTGGCGTAGTTCCATACGCGCCTCATTATGCATCAAAATCGATCAATCTTATCTAAATCTTCCGTTTGAAAGATGGAAGCAGCTGACGCATTCTTTCGTCAACGCCTCATCAGAGCACGTCCTGCTCAGGTAATCCCACCGTATGCTTCGTCAGCAGATCCTAACGAGGATCCTTTCGTTGAACGGCTCGGGTGAAACGGCAGAATCGGCGGAACTCGCCGGTGGGCTGGGTGCTGGAGGCTTCGAGATCGCAGCTGCAGTTGATGACGCGGCTGTTTCAATGGAGGTAAAGAATGGACTATCGCAAACTCGGCCCGAGCGGCACGATCGTGACCGCATACTGTCTCGGTACGATGACTTTCGGTGCAGAGGCGGACGAAGCCGCTTCCCACCGGCTGCTTGATGACTATTTCGCCTGGGGCGGCAATTTCATCGACACGGCCGACGTCTACAGCGCCGGCGTTTCCGAAGAGATCACCGGCCGCTGGCTGAAAGCCCGTCCCACCGAAGCCAAGCAGGCTGTGATCGCCACCAAGGGTCGCTTCCCCATGGGCGACGGGCCGAACGACATTGGCCTCTCTCGCCGCCACCTTCACGACGCGCTGAACGCGTCGCTCAAACGCCTCGGCGTCGATTACATCGATCTCTATCAGATGCATGCCTGGGATGCGCTGACACCGATCGAGGAGACGCTGCGCTTCCTCGACGACGCCGTTTCGGCGGGCAAGATCGGCTATTACGGCTTCTCGAACTATGTCGGCTGGCATATCGCCAAGGCCTCCGAGATCGCCAAGGCGCAGGGCTATACGCGTCCGGTGACGCTACAGCCGCAGTACAATCTGCTCATGCGCGACATCGAGCTCGAGATCGTCGCGGCCTGCCAGGACGCGGGCATGGGCCTGCTTCCCTGGTCGCCGCTCGGCGGCGGCTGGCTGACGGGCAAGTACAAGCGCGACCAGGCGCCGACGGGCGCTACCCGCCTCGGCGAAAACCCAAAGCGGGGTGGCGAAGCCTATGAGGCCCGCAATGCGCAGGACCGCACCTGGGCGATCATCGGTGCTGTCGAGGAAATCGCCAGGGCACGCGGCGTCAGTATGGCCCAAGTGGCGCTTGCCTGGGTCGCCGCCCGTCCCGCCGTCACCTCCGTCATCCTCGGCGCCCGCACGCCGGAACAGCTTTCGGACAACCTCGGTGCTGCCAAGCTGACGCTGTCGGATGAGGAGATGCAGAAGCTCACCGATGTCAGCGCGCCGACGCCCGGCCAGTACCCTTACGGCCAGCATGGTATCAACCAGCGCCACCGTAAGATCGAGGGCGGCCGCTAAGCGATAAAGCGGCGTCAGATCCTGGCGCCGCTTGTCTTATCGAAAAGATGCAGATGGCTCGGATCGACGGCGACCCCGATCGTATCGCCACCACGAACCAAGCCGCGGCCTGTCTCGACAATCGTAAGCTCCGGCGTGGTTGCGGCTGTGACGAAGGTCGACGAGCCGGTCGATTCCACAAAGGCGACCGGTACGTCGAACGTCCCCTGCCCCTGGCCTGATATCCCGAGATGTTCAGGGCGAAGACCGGCCGTGACCTTGCGACCCGGCTGCAACTGGTGGCCGGTTGCGATCGTCTGCTTTACCGGCCCGAGATCGAGCGCCAGGCTTCTGCCGTCCTCACCGACGATGGCCGGAATGAAGTTCATGGCGGGCGAGCCGATGAAACCGGCAACAAACTTGTTGGCCGGGCGGTCATAAAGGTCGAGCGGTTTGCCCTGCTGCTCGATAACACCGTCTCGCATCACGACGACGTGGTCGGCCATGGTCATGGCTTCGATCTGGTCGTGCGTGACGTAGACCGAGGTCGCATGCAGCCGGTCGTGCAGGGCGCGGATTTCCTTACGCATATGGACGCGCAGCGCCGCATCAAGGTTCGACAGCGGTTCATCGAACAAAAATGCCTTCGGATGACGGATGATCGCGCGGCTCATGGCGACACGCTGCCGCTGCCCGCCGGAAAGCTCGCGCGGATAACGCTTCAGGAGGTGCGATAGACCGGTGGTGGCGGCAACTTCCTCCGCTGCCTTTTTGGCGTCAGCCTTCGCCACGCCTCGGATCCGCAGGCTGTAGGTCAGGTTCTTCTCCACCGTCATGTGCGGATAGAGCGCATAGGACTGGAAGACCATGGCGACGTCGCGCTTGCGTGGCGGCACGTTGGTCATCAGCTCACCGGCTATCTTCAGCTCGCCTTCGGAAATCCTCTCAAGCCCTGCAAGCGAGCGAAGGAGCGTGGACTTGCCGCAGCCGGACGGACCGACCAGAGCGACGAACGTGCCCTTTGGAATCGACAGGTTGATGTTTTTCAGGGCATGAAATGCGCCATAGTGCTTGTTGACGCCGCTGAGCTCGATCTGAGGGGTCATTTGAGGGCTCCCGAGGTAAGGCCGGATACGATGCGGCGCTGCAAGAGAACGAAGATGGCAAGGATCGGCGTTACATACATCGTGGCGTAGGCCATGATGTTGTTCCACTCGTTGGTGTTCGGTCCCATGAAGGAGTTGAGACCGACACTCGCCGGCTGAAGCTCGGCCGCTTGGATCATCGACTTGGAATAGACGAACTCGCCGAAGGCCTGCATGAAGATCAGGATGGCGCTGACGAGGATGCCGTTGCGGGCAAGCGGCAGCACGATGTTGAAGAAGGCGCCGACGCGGCTGTTGCCATCGACGAGAGCCGCCTCCTCGAGCTCCTGCGGCACCGCCATGAAGGTTGCCCGGACGAGGACGACGAAGAAGGGCATGCTCTTTGCAGCAATCGCGATCACCACGGCAAGGCGCGGATAGTTCAGCATGCCGAGTTGCGAGAAGCCGACGAAGATCGGCGTCACCATCAGCGAGGCAGGCAGCACCTGCAACATCAGGATCAGGAAGAGGCCGATATCCACCCAGACATTGCGATAGCGCGCCAGGACGTAGGCACAACCGACCCCAAGCACCGTGATCAGCGTCACCGCGCCGAGGGCGATCACCAGCGAGTTCCAGAGATAGCGGCCCATCTGGCGGCTTTCCCAGACATAGCCATAGGTGCCCCATTGCGGCGAGGACGGCCAGAAGCTCGGCGGCGTCGCGAACATCTCCGAGCCGCTCTTCAGCGTCGTGATGTACATCCAATAGAGCGGGAATAGATAGATCGCCGCCATGATGACGGCGGCCGCGAGCATCAGGCGGTTGCGTGCGGTCTCGCTCATCCGCGCACCTCATGGCGTGTCGAGCGGACATAGACGATCGAGGCGAACATGACGAAGACGATCATGATCACGGAGATCGTTGCTCCCTTGGCGAAGTCATACTGGCGGAAGGAAAGATCCCAAGCCCAGTATTGGGTAACGTTGGACGAATTGTTCGGCCCGCCGGAGGTAATGGCGGCAAAAAGGTCGAACTGCTGCAGCGTGAAGATCAGGCCGAGGGCAATGATAGCGCCGATCGTCGAGCGCATCATCGGAAGGGTGATCGTCCAGAAGCGCTGCCAGGCATTGGCACCGTCGAGTTCGGCCGCCTCGTAGAGATCGCCCGGAATGCCGGACAGGCCGACGGAGAGCAGGATCATGTTAAAGGCGGTTCCGAGCCAGATATTGGCGATGATGACGGCGTAGAGCGAATAATGCGGGTCCGAGCGCCAGAAGATATTGCCCGAGATGATGCCGCTTTCCTTCAGGATGAAGTTGAGGACACCGAAGTCACCGGAAAGGATCCAGTTCCAGATGGCGCCGACGACCAGGCCGGGCATGACCCAGGAGACGAGGAAGAGGCCGCGCAGCCATGAGGCGCCGGGGAAATTGACCCAGAAGAATAATGCCAGGCCGAAACCGATCAGGAACTGCCCGGCGATCGAGCCCACGACAAAGATCAGCGTATTGTAGAGGATCGGCAGTGTTTCGGGCTGTGCGAAGAGTTCCACATAATTCCTGAAGCCGACGAAGGGGCGCGAGAAGGTCCCGAGGCTGAACATGTCGACCTCCTGGAAGCTCATCACGACGTTGTAGATGAGCGGCAGGCCTGCCATCAGGAACAGAAAACCGAGCGGAAGGGCGACGAGCACAATATCGAAACCGCGGCCATCCCTAACGCTGGAAAGGATCCTTCTCATGGGTCCTCCGATGCTCCGAACGGAGCCGCCTTGCGCTTGCGCGGAAGACAGCCCCTGCCGGGAGGAAGTGATTGGATGGCGCTGAGGCCAGCCGGTGAAACTCTCCTTCTCCCCGGCGGGGAGAAGATGCCCGTCAGGGCAGATAAGGGTGAGCGACAAAGGAGCGAACGGTCGAACGACAGCGAGATCGAACCGGCCGTGGCCCGTCATCCGGCCCTCCGGGCCACCTTCTCCCCGAGGGGAGAAGGGAAAGCCATCGTCAGCCCAAGACAGCCTTGATCTTGTCGGCCGCCTGGTCGAGGGCATCCTTGGCACTCATCTGGCCGGTGAGAGCCGCCTGGATGGCGTCCTGGATCGCCTTGGAGATCTTCGGCCATTGCGGATGCGGACCACGGGGCTGGGCATACTTCATTTGCTCGAGGAAGACCTTGAGCGCTGCATCCTTGAGCGGCTGGCCGGTTTCCGGAATGGTCAGGTCCGAACGCGCCGGAAGCTGGCCGAAATCCTTGAACATGCGGTCGTCCTGCGAGACGAAATATTCGAGAACCTTGAATGCTTCCTCCGGATGCTGCGTATTGGCGAAAATCGCCCAGTTGAAGTCACCCATGGCCGACGAGCGCTTTGCGCCCTCCTCCGGAACAGGCAGGAGAGCAACGCCCCAGTCGAACTTCGCTTCCTTCAGCATGCGGTCGAGCTCCCAGGGACCCGAGATCGCCATGGCCGCATTGCCGGAGTTGAAGGTTCCCGTCGAATCCCACTGGCTGCGTGTCAGCGTATCCGGCGACGCAAGCTTCTCATCGATGATCTGCTTCCACGCCTCCAGCGCCTTGACCGCGCCGTCGGTATTGATGCTGTCGTAGCTGGCGCCGGCCATCTGCGCCCAGGGAAGAAACTGGAACGTGCCTTCTTCATTGGCCTTGGCGGAGAAGGTGATGCCGTAGACGTTCTTTGAAGGGTCGGTGAGTTTCTTCGCGTCCTCGACAAGCTCGGCCCAGGTCTGCGGCGGCTTGTTCGGGTCGAGCCCGGCGGCCTTGAACATATCCTTGTTGTAGTAGAGGGCGATCGTGTTGGTGGCCTTCGGAATGCCGTAGTATTTGCCGTCCCACATCACGGATTTCAGCGGTCCCGGGAAGTAGTTCTCTGGTTTTACGACCGTCGACTTCGAGATCATGTCGGTGAGATCGAGAAAAGCGCCGCGCGAAGAAAACAGCGCGTGCTCGGGATTGTCGACCGCGATGATATCCGGCGCCTGCCCCGTGGAATAGGCACGCATTGCTTCGCTGACAACATCGTCGAACTGGATCTGGCGATATTCGACCTTGATGCCATTGTTCAGCTTGTTGAAATCTTTGACGAGGTTAGGAGCCGGCTGGATGTCGCGGTCGAGCGACCAGACGGTGATGGTAACGTCGTCAGCCTTGGCGGAAAGGCCGAAGAGCGAGACGCCGGCGAGCGCCAGAGCGCCAAGAACTGCGAATTTGCGGATAGCCATAGTTCTCCTCCTTTGTGGTTATCCTCCAGTGTCCGGCAGTTCCTCCTCGCCGGACACATTCCTATCAAGCGGCGTCAGCGACGAAGTCGCCGCCCCGGGCATGCTTCAGATAATTCAGTGCATGAACCTGGCCGGTCATCTCCAGCTCGTTGCGATAGACCGGGTCGTGCCACCCCTCGATGTCGATCGAGCCCGACCAGCCGGCGAGACGCAGCTCGGAAATGATGTCCGTCCAGTTGCTGTCGCCGAAGCCCGGCGTACGCATCAATACGAATTTCTCCTTGCCGAAGATGCCGTGTTCCTTGATGACATCCCAACGGATCGTCGCGTCCTTGCCGTGGACGTGGAAGATCTTCTTGGCCCATTTGCGGATCTGCCGCAGCGGCTCGATCAGATAGACCATCTGATGGCAGGGCTCCCATTCGAGGCCGATATTGTCGTCCGGCGTCTCGTTGAAGATCAGCTCCCAGGCGTCCGGATTATGGGCGATGTTCCAGTCGCCTGTCGCCCAGTTGCCGTCCATGGCGCAGTTCTCGAAAGCGATCTTGATGCCCTTGTCGGCGGCGCGCTTGGCCAGCTCGCTCCAGATCTCCTTGTAGCGCGGCAGGCTGTCGGTCAGCGGCTTGCCGCGAACGCGGCCGGTAAAGCCGGCTACGCAGGTGGCGCCGAAGTGATGCGCGTTGTCGATGCAGTCCTTCCAGCCCTGCAGTGTCTGCAGGTCGATGTCGGTTTCTTCCAGCGGATTGCCGAACATGCCGAGGGTCGAGATCGTGATGTCGCGGTCACCGATCGCATCCACGCAGCGCTTGCCGAGCTCGGCGAGATCCTGCCCGTTGGTCGTCTGCCAGAAAAAAGGTTCGAAGCTCTCAAAACCCAGATCGGCGATCTGGGCGATGCGCTTGTCGGCGCCGCCCTTCGAGGCGCTCACCATGGTTCCGATACGAATGGATTTTGCAGGGTTGCTCACGTCATCTATCCTTATGCTGAAATTTCAATGCGCTTTCCGGTCTTTGCGCTCTCGATCGCGCCGAAGACCATGGCAAGGCTTCTGATGTTGTCGCTGCTGACCGTCTCCGGCCGCTTGCCGGTACGAATGGCGTCGACGAAGCTCGCGATCACGCTGGTGTGGCCGTGCGTCTCTTCGTCATGCTCGGGGCCGGGAACGTTTACCGGCGCAAAGCCGTGCAGGAGGCCGGGCTCGCCTCCGGAGACGGCCGCGCTGAAATTGTCAGCACCATCCCACGTGAGCATGCCCTTGGAGCCCACGAGCCGCCATTCACTCTCCCAGCTCGTGCGCTTGCCTTCGGCGCACCAGGAGCCGCGATAGGTGAAGACCACGTCGTCGGAGAATTCGAAGGTGGCGTTGGCGGAAGCGCCGTGACGGTACCAGGAGCCCTCAGGGTTCTTCTCGACGCAATAGACGGCGAGCGGCTTCTTGCCGGCAACATAGCGTGCGGCATCGAAGGTATGGATCGCCATGTCGAGCAGAAGGACATTGTCCATCTCCTCGCGGAAGCCGCCGAAATGCGGGGCGATGAAGAAGTCGCAATGGATGCCAGTCAGATCGCCGATCGCACCGCTTTCAACAAGGCGGCGCATGCGCCGGACACCCGAGATGAAGCGCCGGTTTTGAATGATCGCGTGTATCTTGCCCGTTTCGGCCGCAAGATCAATCAGTGCAGCACCTTCCGCGAGCGACGTCGCCATTGGCTTTTCGCTGAGCACATGGCAACCGGCCTTGAGTGCTGTGGAAACCACATCGAAACGGGCAGCCGGGACCACGACGTCGAACACGACATCCGTCTTCGTCTTGGCAAGGACCTCCGAAAGGTCTGTGCTGATGACAGCGGCGCTCAAACCGAACTCCGCAGCGAGCGCTTCGGCGACGGCGGGGTTCAAATCGACGAGGCCGACCACCTCGATCGCTTCGGCCAGCGCCGGCGTTTCGTTGATCGCGCGCAGCCAACCCTTGGACATAGCTCCGCACCCGCACAAAACGGCATTCAATTTCACGATTTCCTCCCGCGGCGCGTTCTCTAGAAACCTCCGAAAACGCGCTCCGTAAACGTTTACGATCCTAAGCGGAAACATTTCCTGCTGTCAAGGGAGGCAAAAAATAGAAGAATTGCTGCGGAAAACACCAGCGAAAGCGTGCCCTTAAGGCGGTTTGCGCCGCAGTGCAGCACAAAAAAATTGTCCCTGTCATCTGGCTGTTAAACAAACATTCTACTAAGCTCCCGATCGGATTGCACAGCCGTGCAATGGGAGGAGACATGATGAGCCAGGACGCGTTTCTGGAACTGAATTCTGTTGCCTGCAGATACGGCAGCACCAAGGTTCTGAACGATATCAACCTCAGCATTGAGCGCGGCGAATTCGTCGCGCTGCTCGGCTCGTCAGGCTGCGGCAAGACGACCCTGCTCAGGGTTCTCGCAGGGTTCATCGCCCCCTCCTCCGGCAAGGTCTCCGTGCGCCACCGCGACGTGACCCATCTGCCGCCCGACAAGCGTGGCATGGCGCTGGTCTTCCAGTCCTACGCGCTTTGGCCGCACATGACGGTGGCGCAGAACATTGGCTACGGCTTGAAGCTCAAGGGCGTCGCAAAGGCGGAAATCGCGAGCCGTGTCGCCGCCATGCAGACCCTTCTTGGCCTCGACGGGCTTGGAGCGCGCAAACCGGCAGCGCTCTCCGGCGGCCAACGCCAGCGCGTCGCCCTCGGGCGCGCGCTAGCGGTCGATCCCGAAATCCTGCTCCTCGACGAGCCGCTTTCCAACCTTGATGCCCGCATCCGCCTGACTGTGCGCCACGAGCTGCGGGCGCTGCAGCGGCGCCTCGGCATCACTGCGATCCATGTAACGCACGACCGCGAGGAAGCCATGGTGATGGCCGACCGCATCGTCATCTTGAATGCCGGGCAGATCGCCCAGCAGGGAACGCCGGAAGAGGTCTATAACCACCCCGCATCCGCCTTCGTTGCAGCCTTCATGGGCGCGGAGAACGTGCTTTCACTGCAAGGCGCGCCGCAGGGCGAAAGCTTTGCGATCTCCGCAGGGCCGGCCAATGCGGCAGGCAGCGTGCCGCTATCCGGCCGAGGGCTGCGCGCCGGCGCCGTCGAGGCGCGCTTCCGGCCGGAAGCCGCCCAGTTGTTGCCGCCCGACATGCCGGTCGCCGTGCCCGGCATGACCTTCGAAGGCGAGGTTGCGGCCGTCAGCTACCCCGGCGGCCACTGGCGCCATTCAGTGAAGCTCGGCGAACGCGAGATCATGGCCGATGCATCGCGCGCCTTCGAGCCGGGCAGCCGCGTCAAGGTGCATGTCGGCGCCGACGCACTCTTCCTCTTCAATTCGCCGGAGTCCAACCCGGCCATTTCCGTTTCCCGGTCCGCGGCCGGGAAAGCGCACGCATGACTTTATCCCTTTGAACCCATGGAGACGTACTCATGAAGAGACTGACCTATGCAGCTTTCGCCGTCGCCCTCGCCGCCCTGCCCGTCAAGGCCGAGGACCTGACCGTCGCAACCGCCGGCGACCAGAACATGGTCGACTACATCAACCAGTATCTCGGGCCGCTCTTTGAAAAGGCCTACCCGGGCAATACCGTCCGCGCCGTCGGCACCGGCCCCGGCGACGCCGGCTCGCAGAAGATCCTCGAGCGCTTCGACGCCCAGCAGGCTGCCAACAGCAGCGCTTGGGACATCGACGTCGCCGTCGTCCACGAGAAGTTTGCCGGCCCGATGGTCCAGAAGGGCTATCTCGAAAAGTACCGCGGCTCGATCGACACCGGCAAGCTCGTCTCGCGCGACAATGCCAAGAACGCACTCGGCTCCGACGTCGACGGCTACGTCATGCCGATGTTCAACAGCCAGACGGCAATCGCCTATAACCCGACGCTCGTTCCGAACCCGCCGAAGAGCTATACCGAGCTTGCCGCATGGGCCAAGGAACATCCGAAGCAGTTCGGCTACAACGGCATCAAGGGCGGCGCTTCCGGCGTCAGCTTCGTCATGGGCTGGATCTACGCCTTCGGCGGCGGCGATGCCAACAACCTGATGACCGGTCCGTTCAAACAGGACGAAACCACCAAGTGGGGCGACGCCTTCAAGAGCCTCGCCGACTTCACCAAGAACGCGACGCTGACCCCCGGCAACGCCGGCACGCTGGATCTGCTCTCCCGCGGCGAAATCGCCATGGGCCCGGTCTGGGTCGACATGTTCTACTCCTGGCAGGCCAACGGCCAGCTTCCGCCGGACCTGAAGCTCATCCTGCCGGCTCCGGGCATGCCGGGCCAGCCGATGCACTACGTCGTTCCGGCAAAGGCGTCGCACAAGGATCTCGCCGAGAAGTTCATCGCGCTCGCTACCAGCCCTGAAGTTCAGGCTGACGGCATCGTGAAGAAGTTCAACTGGTATCCGGGCATCGACGCCCAGTACGTCAAGCCGAAGCTGGACGATGCGACCTGGAACAAGCTGTTCGTCGACATCACGCCGGATGACCTTGCCACCAAGGGCAAGCCCTTCCCGATCGCCCAGTACAACAACGCGATCCTCGAAGCCTACGAACAGTCGGTCAAGTAACGAAAACTGTCTTCTCCCCAGCGGGGAGAAGATGTCCGAAGGACAGATGAGGGGGTGAGCGACGAAGGAGCGAACGGCCGGCGCAGGCAGGCCGCTTCCCAACCGAACCGCCCCCTCATCCAGCCCTCCGGGCCACCTTCTCCCGAGGGGAGAAGGGAACAAGAAACGAGGTCGAACGATGTCCAGACGCCTCCTCGGTCTCCTGCTCGTGCTGCCGGCACTTGCGGTGATCGCCTTCCTCTTCATCTTGCCGCTGGTCATGTCGGCGGTCGGCGCTTTCCGCGTGGAAGACGGAGGCTTCGGCTGGGACAATTTTTACAAGACCTTCGATCTCTACATGAAAGACATCGTCTTTTCGGTGGTGATCATCACCATCTCGGTCATCCTCATCGGCCTCGCCTCAGTCGCGATCGGCGGCTATCTCACCCTCGGCGAACATCCGGCCGCTGTCGCAATACTGCGCTGGCTCTATCGCTGGCCGATGTTCATTCCTTTCATCGTCGTCGGTCAGATCCTGCGCACCTTCCTTGCCAAGAGCGGGCTAATGAACAGCACGCTGATCAGCCTCGGCCTTCTGACGCCGATCGACGCACAGAGCTATCTCGACTGGCGCGGCATCATCATTGCCTTCGTCTGGAAGCAGACACCCTTCGTCGCCCTGCTCGTTGCCGGCGCCATGGCGTCGGTCAACCGCGACACGATCGAAGCCGCCCGCAATCTCGGCGCCTCGCGGCTGCGCATCCTTTTCGAGATCCTCGTCCCGCAGGTTTCGGTGACGCTGACCGTCGGCCTCATTCTTTCTTTTGTGACCATGATGTCGGTTCTTTCCGTGCCACTGATGATCAATGCACAATCGCCGACCATGCTGACGGCCGACATAGCCTTCCGAGTGAACGCCTATGGCGACTATGGCGTCGCCAACGCGCTCGGACTTGTATCGCTGGTGCTCGCCTCGTCGGTCGCCTGGATCTATCTGCGCCAGAGCCTGAAGGAGCGCGCATGACCACCGCCACGCTTTCCGCTTCGCAATCGCGTCCCATGGCTGCGCTCTGGTGGATCCCTCGCGCCATCGTCTTCGGGCTGCTCGCCTTTTTCATCTTCGGCCCGCTGGCGAACCTCCTGCTCTGGACGGTGGCGGAGAAGTGGTACTTTCCGCACAGCCTGCCGCTGCAATACGGCTTCAGCAGCTGGGCTAAGGTCTTTGCGCCCCGTGGCGGCGCGCTGGAGTCGCTCAGCAATTCGCTGATTGTCGCCGTGCTGACCGTCGTCCTGTCACTGCTTCTGGCGATCCCGGCCGGCTATGCGCTGGCGCGGCTGAAGCTACCCTTCCGCGCGCTGATCCTGCTTGCTTTCCTCATACCCCAGGCCTTTCCGAACCTGACGGTCTATGTGAACGTCGCGCGTATCTTCTACGAGATCCGGCTGAACGGCACGATCCTCGGCGTCGTGCTGGTGCATGCGTCTCATGGACTGGTCTATGCGGTGTGGATTGCGACTGCGGCCTTTTCGGCAATCGACGAGGAACTGGAGCAGGCAGCGCGCTCCACCGGCGCCGGTGCTTTCCGCGCCTTTATGGACATCACCCTTCCCCTTGCCGCGCCAGGGCTGATGGCGAGCGCCATCTTCGTCTTCCTCGAAAGCCTCGACGAATTCACCGGCAGCTACTTCGTCGGAGCACCGGATGTGAACATGCTGCCGCTATTGCTCTATACTGCAGGCGCCGGTGGTAATTATCAGATCGCCTCGATCACGGCCCTCTTGCTGCTCATTCCGTCCTTGGCTTTTATGCTGATCGTTGAGAGATTCCTGAAGGCAGACGTCCTGTCCCGTGTGGGGCACTGAGAGATTGCCATGAACGACGGCCCGACGAACGACGCAAAGAGCCAGCGCAAAGAGCGGATGCGCTTTGTGAGTGCCGAGCAGGTTGCGCAACTCGCGGGCGTTTCGCGCTCCGCGGTGTCGCGCACTTTTACGCCGGGCGCCAGCGTCGCGCCCGCGACCCGCGAAAGGGTGCTGAAAGCCGCCCAAGAGCTCGGCTATCACGTCAACGACCTCGCGCGCGGCGTGCTCGCCAACCAGAGCCGGCTTGTCGGCATCGTAGCGACGAAGCCGGAAGTGGGCTTTCGCGCCCATCTGGCAGCAGCGCTCGCCAAGTTCCTGATCCAGCGCGGCAGCATTCCGATCCTCATCAACACCGGTCAAACCGAAGAGGAACTGCTCGCGGCCCAAAAGATGCTGATCGGCCACCGGGCCGAAGCGACGATCATTCTTTCCGGCTCGCCACCCGCCAACTTCGTGGAGCTCGCGCACCGCAACGGCCAGCCGCTGGTGGTGATCGGCCGCACGGAGCCGGATGCAGACCATGTCAGGGCGGGGAACTCCGAAGCTTCCCGCAAGGCGGCGAAGGCATTTTTCGACCAGGGCCGCCGGCGGCTTGCTGTCGCCGCTTCCGATTCGGCGACGTCCAGCATCGCAGAGCGCGAAACCGCCTTCAAGGCGGCAGCCGAGGCCCTCGGGGCGACCGTCTCGATCGGCCGCGGCAAGGATTCCGATTATGACAGCGGCATTGCCGCTGCAAAGCAGCTGTTCTCCGAGGCTGAACGGCCGGACGCGGTTTATTGTGCGAATGACCAGATCGCCTTCGGGCTCATGGACTATGTCCGCACGACGCTCGGGCTGCGCATCCCCGAAGACGTTGCCGTCATCGGCTTCGACGACGTGCCGGAGGCAGCCTGGCTGAGCTACCGGCTCACGACGTTCCGGCAGGACCCTGTCGTGATGGCGCGCCGCGCCGTCGAGCTGGTGGAAAAGCGCCTTGCCAACCCCGACCTGCCCCCCGCCTATGAACGAGTCATCCCAGAGCTGATCGTCCGGGACAGCTTCGTACCCTGACCCAGAAAGACATCCATGCATTGCGAATTCCCCTATGATCCGCGTTTCGTACTCGCACGCCAAGTGATCCTCGACGCCGCCACAAAGGCGCGTTCTTATTTTGCCGATCTCGCCTCGTTGGAGAGCAGCCAGAAGCTCAACGGCCAGGATGTCGTGAGCGAAGCCGACAAGGCAATCGAAGCACTAATCCGCGCAAGGATCGCTGCGAGCTTTCCGGATGACGGCGTGCTCGGCGAGGAGGAAGGTCTCAAAGAAGGACCATCCGGCTATCTTTGGGTGATCGATCCGATCGACGGCACCAGCTGTTTTATCCACGGCATCGACCAATGGTGCATTTCGATTGCCGTCATGAAGGGCCGCGACACGGTGCTGGGGCTGATCTGCCAGCCGTCGGGCGGCGACCTTTTCGTCGCGAAGAAAGATGCCGGGGTACAGCTCAACGGACGGCCGGTGAATGTCAGCCATACGAGCACCATTTCGACCGGCCTGCTCGGCGTCGGTGCCAATTTCCGCATTCCGCTGCGGCAGGTCTCTTGCTTCATCCAACTCCTTCTCGAGGCAGGCGGCATGTTCATCCGCAACGGTTCCGGCGCGCTGATGCTGGCGCAGGTCGCCTGCGGCCGCCTTGCCGGCTACTACGAGCCGCATATCAACGCCTGGGATTGCGCGGCTGGCCTGCTGATGGTCCGGGAAGCCGGCGGGTGGACCGCCGAATTTCCGGGTGAAGGCCGCACCCTTCAAACCGGCGGCCCCGTCATCGCCGCCGGAGCACAGATGCGTGAAGAACTGCTCGCACTCGTCGCGCGCTCACTCGAAGACGCCGGAACCTTTTCATGAAGCTCATCCATGTTTCCGATTTCCATCTCGTTCCAGCAGGTCAGATGCTGCTTGGCCTCGATCCAGCGGCGCGCATGGATGCATGCCTTTCGGACATCGAAAGGTTCCATTCCGATGCAGCGCTGGTCGTGGTCTCGGGCGATCTTTCCGAAACCGGCGGGGAAGAGACCTATCGGATCCTCAAGGAGCGCGTTTCGCGTTCGTCGCTGCCCATCCGGCTGATGCTCGGCAATCACGATGTCCGGGCAAACTTTGCGGCCGTGTTCCCGGATCAGATGAGCGGCAACGGCTTCGCGCAGGCTGCAATCGACCTGCCCCAGGGCCGCGTGATCACGCTCGATACACTCGACGACGGAAAGGTGACGGGCAGGCTCTGCGCCACCCGGATTTCATGGCTCAGGGAAAAGCTCGAAGAAGCGAGGGACCGCCCCGTCTATATTTTCATGCATCACCCTCCGGCGAGGGTGCATATTCCAGCGCTCGACCGCATCGGCCTTGCCGAGCCTGAGGGTTTCTTCGATCTCGTGAGCGGGCACAACAACGTGCGGCATGTTTTCGCCGGCCATCTGCACCGCCTCGTCACCGGCAACTGGCAGGGCGTTCCCTTCACCATCCTGCGCAGCACGAACCACCAGACGGCGCTCGATTTCGTCTCGGAGAAGACCTCCAATGCGTTCGAGGCGCCGCTTTATTCGATCATCTTCGCCGAACCGGATTCGCTCGTCATCCACTTCCACCAGTTTCAGGATTAGCTGGCGAAGCTGCTTTCCGGAAACGTTTTCCTATGGCAATAAGAACGGATTACACGTTTCGATCCGGGAGGAAGATCGCCGCAGATGAAAGGTATCCGCCAGCTTGCCGAGCATCTCGATATCTCCATCGGGACCGTTTCCCGTGCGCTGAACGGAAAGCCAGACGTCAATGAGGAAACGCGCAAGCGCGTGCTCGCTGCGGCCGAAGAGCTCGGCTACGTAGCGAACCAGTCCGGCCGCAGCCTCCGGCAAGGGACCACCAATGCCATCGGCCTGATGATCGAATCCAACAAGGAAACGGTCGAAAACAGTGACAACTTCTTTCTTGGCCTGACGGGCGGTCTGCAGAGCGTGTTTTCGCGACACAAGCTCGACCTAGTGATGCTCCCCTGCCCCAGCGACGAAGACCCGTATGAGTATCTGAAGCGCATGGTGGCGCGGCGTGTCGTCGACGCGATGATCATTTCGGCAACGCAGAGAATCGACCGGCGTATCGACCTCTTGGTGAAGGCGAAGATACCCTTCGTGGCGCTCGGACGCAGTTCGTCAGGCGGAAGCCATCCGTGGATCGACCTTGATTTCGAGGGTGTCGCGGCATCAGCGGTCGCGCGGCTAGTCGCCAAGGGACATCGCAAGATCGCGGTCGCCGCACCGTCGAGCGATATCAACCTCGGCTATATTTTCGTCGACGCCTATCGGCAGGCGCTCGAGCGGCACGGCATAAAATACGACCCCAAGCTCGTCATCCGCGTCAAGTCGAGCGAGCAAGGCGGCTACCAGGCCGGGCACGAATTGCTGCTGCTGGAAAGCAAACCGACGGCCATCATCCTGATTTACGAGTTGATGGCGATCGGCCTCTACAGGCGGCTCATGGAGGCTGGTGTCGTCCCAGGCCGGGATCTGGCCGTGATCGGCTTCCGCGAAGAGCCGCGTGCAAAATTTCTGCAGCCGGCGCTCACCTGCTTCCGCATGTCGCTGCGCGATCTCGGCGTCGAACTTGCAGAGACGCTGCTTGCAGCCATGCCCGTCTATGCAAACTTCTATCCAAAAGGGGCGCACAACACGATCTGGCCGCTGGAACTGGTTCCCGGCGAAAGCGATGCCTTTTCCCTCGGGTCGTGAGAAAGGCCGCGCTCAATTCAAGCGCGGCTCTGATTGTCATTCGGCCGGTGCTGCGGTAGCACGGCGGCCGAGGGCTACTTGGGTTACGATGAAGGCGAACAAAGCGCAGACCGCGATACCCGCCGCCATCGGAAGCGCCGTGCCGTCGGCAAAGAGGCTCGACACGACCATCGCGACGGCCGCGATGACGAAATGCAGTGTGCCCATCAGCGACGAGGCAGTGCCGGCGATCTCGCCGTGATCTTCCAGGGCAAGAACCGCGCTCGTCGGGATGACGAGACCGAGGAAACCGTAGCCGGCAAAGAGGAATGCGGCCATCACTGGAAGCTGGTTGAGGCCGGTCGCCATCACCACCGCCATGACCACCATGACAAGGGAGAAAGCGGTGACTGCGGTACGCATGACGCGAACGAGGCCGAAACGTTCGCCGAGCCATCCGGTCGCCTGCGACACTGCGAAGAACGATACCGCATTGATCGAGAAGGCGAAGCTGTATTGCGTCGGCGTCAGGCCGTAATGCTGGATGAGCACGAAAGGCGAGTTCGCCAGATAGACGAGGAAGCTCGAAATCCCGAGCCCGCCGATGAAGGTCAGCGTCAGAAAGTTCTTGTCACGCAGCAAGAAACGATAGGCTGACATCGCGCTGCCGAGGCTGCTGCCCTTGCGGTCCTTTTCCGGGCGGGTTTCAACGAGCTGCGTCGCAAGCAGGAGAAGCCCGATGAAGGCGGCGACCATGACCGCCCAGAAGACGCCGCGCCAGCCATAGAACTCGATGACGGCGCTGCCGGCAAGCGGAGCGAGAATGGGCGAGATCGAGAAGACGAGCATTAGGAGCGACATCAGGCGGGCAGCCTGCACGCCGGTATGCATATCCCGGACGACAGCACGCGGAATGACCATGCCCGCCGCGCCTCCGATGCCCTGGATGAAACGGAAGGCAATCAAAGTCTCGATGTTCTGCGCCAGCGCGCAGCCAACGCTGGCGATAGTGAAGATGCCGATACCCAGGTAGAGCGGCAACTTGCGGCCCCACATATCTGACAGCGGCCCGTAGAGCAGCTGCGCAAGTGCAAAGGAAATGAAGAAGGAAAGCAGGCTCAGCTGGGTTACGCTGTTATCCGAGCCCAGATCGGCGCCGATGGACGGCAGCGCCGGCAGATACATGTCGATGGCAAACGGACCTATGGCCGACAAAAGGCCAAGGACGAGCGCCATGCGAAAGAATGAAGCAGTCATTTTGGTGATCTTTCATAAAAGCGCAGCGGTTCAATGATGATTGATCGCTGTCGCGACGCGCTTGGGAGATGCGTCAGCAAATACAAACCGATGTGTCAACTATTTTGGACATGCGTGTAAAATTAGACAGCATTGTCTAAAACGTCAAGACGCCTTATCTTTGACGAATGAAAAATCTCGCGACACCCGAAAAGAGATCAGACGGTCCAACCCAGCGCGGCCAGTTCAAGAAGCGCACCTCTATCCTGGAAGCGGCCGCGGATGTTTTCTGCCGCCAGGGCTTTGCGGGGGCCAGCCTCGATGAGATCGCGGTGGAGGCCCATGTCTCCCGTCAAACGATCTACAATCATTATTGCGAGAAGGAGACCTTGTTCGTCGCCGTCGTTGATGACGTTCTGAAGCGCGCCAATTCGATGCTTTTTTCGATGCTCGCTACATTCCCGGCCAATGCGGACAATCTGGAAGAGGACCTCGTCGCCTTTTTGATCCGCATCAACAAGAACTGCGTCTGCAACCACGATGGAAAATTTCTCCGTCGCCTCGTTCAAACCGAGGGCGAGCGCTACCCGCATCTGTTCGAGACCTGGCGCCAGCAGGGCCCCGACCGGATCATCTCCGCGCTCGGCGCTCTTTTTGCGCGGCTGAGCGCAAGCGGTGCGCTGAAGATAGACGATTTCGACGTCGCGGCGCGGCAATTCCTTGCTCTCGGAAATGCTGACCTGCAGATCATGATGCTGTTCGGCCAGGCGCCGACAGACGAACAACTCGAAAGTGCCGCCCGCAACGCGGTGCGGACGTTCCTTCGGGCCTACGGCGCTGACAGGCTCGCGGCCGGGGCACAACTTGCCGCCGTCAGTGGCTAACTTTCAGGCGAACGCCAGCATTTGCGCCGGCACCGCGGCCAACATACCGTTGCGGCGCGCGACAGCATATTTCAGGGACTGTTCGACGACCGATGGCATGACCGGCTTGCTGACGACGCCGAGCGTACCTTCTACTCCTCCCGCGACCATCTCGGGATTAGCTGTCATGAAGACAACGGCGATGCCATAATCTTCCGCTAGCCTGCGGCCGATTTCCGGCCCGGTTGCACCGTCCGACAAATTGACATCCACAAAGGCAATCTCCGCCGTGGGGGCAAACCGCAGAGCCTGTTCCGTGTTTGCCGCAAAACCCGTCACTTCCATACCCATGGAGTGAACGGTCGCTTCGAGATCGAGGGCGATCAGGAACTCGTCCTCCACTATCAATACTCGCTGATTCATCAGGTTATCCCGTAGCCAGCTACGCAAGACATTCGTGGCCATCACCCCATCCCCCGTTGACCCAGGCACGCGAAAGATGTCGTCCCGGCCGGATTAACGTCGCCGGAACTTGAGTCGATAACGACGTCGAGCGAGAAATGTTCCGTGCCGATACGCTTAATTTTTACGTTAACTATTTGGTAAGGTTGATAAATTCTTAAAGGACCCACAGAGCACTTGTCCGCAAGAGCTGCCGCGAAGGATATTCTTAGCAGCTCTTTATGGCCGGTGCTTGAGGTCGTGTTGACAAGTTTTTGCGCTGGCTGGAGAGTACCACAATCCAGCGCCAGGGATCCGGGGGTAACCATGTCTGCACGCTCGCTCTTTGCAGTCGTCGCAATAGCTGTTTCGGCCATCATGACGAGTGTTCCCGCAATAGCTGCGGAAACGAAGCGCGATATCCAGACGATCAAGGACGCCGATTTCTTCGGCTTCGACCTGAGAACGGAACAGAATGTCTCGCTCGATCAGTGCAAGGCATCGTGCATAGGCGACAAGAGCTGCAAGGCCTTCACCTACAATCCGAAGGTGAAGTGGTGCTTCCTGAAATCCGACTTCAAGACGATGAACGCTTTCCCCGGCGCCATAGCGGGCCGGATCGTCGAAACCGCAGCCGGGCCGCAGGAAGCCGATATCGGCGCAGCCCCTCGCCTCAGCTTCCTTTCCGCCGACCTGATCCAACAGGCACGCGACGTCAAGACCAATCTGGCGCTTAGCGAAGCGCAACAAGGCCAGACCGTCGATAGCCTGACCGCCACGGCGCGGCTCGATCTCACCGGCAACAATCTCGCAAGCGCGATCGAAGCCTTTCACGGAGCGCTGGCGTTGACGCCTGATGACGCCGATCTCTGGCTGGAGACGGCCCGCGCAGCAAATTCCCTTGGCGGCACCGACAGTCAGGCTTTCGGCCAGGCGGTTCTCGATGCGCTGAACGGGTATGAACTGACCCGCACGGCCTCAAAACGCGCCGATGCGCTCGCCGTCCTTGCTGTATCGCTGGAGAAGAGCTCGAACTTCCGCGCGGCCCTCAACGCTTACAAGGCGAGCCTTGCGCTGGCGAACTCCAGGGAAGTGCAGGCCGCCTACCTGAAGCTCAAGTCGGAACAGGGCTTCCGCATCACCGAACACACCGTCGATGCCGACAGCGCAACGCCACGCGCCTGCGTGACCTTCTCGGAATCGCTCGTGAAGACGGTGGACTACACGCCCTTCGTGACGCTGAACGGACAGGCGCCGAAGGCGCTCGAAGCCAAGGACAAGCAGATCTGCGTGGAAGGGCTGGTCCACGGAGAGACCTACAAGATCGCCTTCCGCACCGGCCTGCCCTCATCCGTCGATGAGGTACTGGAAGCAGCTGTCAGCCTCGACATCTATGTCAAGGACCGCAGCCGGATGGTGCGGTTTACCGGCGACAGCTTCGTGCTGCCTTCGACCGCGCGCCGCGGCATTCCACTCGTTTCCGTCAATCTCGATGCCGCAGATCTGAAGCTCTATCGCATCGGCGATCGCGGTATCGCACCGCTTCTCGTGAGCTCGCAGTTCCTGACGCAGCTCGACGGTTACAGCGCGCAGAATATCGAGGAGCAAAGCGGCGAACTCGTCTGGAAGGGTTCGATCGAGATCGCCGACGACCTCAACAAGGATGTCGTGACCAGCTTCCCTGTCGACCAAGCGTTGCCCGAGCGCAAGCCTGGCGTCTACGTATTGATCGCTTCGCCCGCCAACGCGCCTGACAACGAATGGGATTCGAAGGCGACGCAGTGGTTCGTCGTTTCCGATATCGGCGTCACCACCTATGCCGGGACGGATGGGCTCAACGTCTTCACGCGTTCGCTCGCCTCGGCCAAGCCGATCGCCGGCATCGAGCTGCAGTTGCTTGCCAAGAACAACGAAGTCCTCGGCACCGCGAAGACGGATGAAAACGGCCGCGCCACCTTCACAGCCGGCCTGATGCGCGGCACAGCCGCACTGTCGCCTGCGGTGATCACTGCGAAGAACGGCGCATCCGACTACGTCTTCCTCGACATGACGCGCGCCGGCTTCGATCTGTCCGACCGCGGCGTGACGGGCCGCGCATCGCCCGGTGCGATCGATGTCATGACGTGGACCGAGCGCGGAATCTATCGCGCCGGCGAGACGGTGCACGCATCGGCCCTAGCCCGCGATGTCGATGGCAAGGCGATCGAAAACCTGCCGCTGACCTTCATCTTCATGCGCCCGGATGGGGTCGAGGACCGTCGCGTCGTCAAGCAAAACAGCGATCTCGGCGGCTATGTGATCGATCTGCCGATTCCGGAAAACGCCATGCGCGGCACCTGGACGATGAACGTCCATACGGATCCCAAGGGATCGCCGATCGGCACGAAGAGCTTCCTCGTCGACGATTTCGTGCCGGATCACACGGACATGGAGTTGAAGACGGAAGCCAAGGAGATCGGTCCTGACACTCCCGCAACGATCGATATCAACGGCAAATATCTCTATGGCGCCCCGGCCGCGGGGCTGACGCTCGAGGGTGATGTCGTTATCAAGCCGACGCGCGAGAACAAGGCTTTCCCGGGCTACATCTTCGGCCTTGCCGACGAAGAAGCGACAGAGGAAACCCGCCAGCCGATCGACGGCCTGCCCGAGCTTGACGAGAACGGCGAAGCCTCGACCAAGCTCACCGTCGGCGACCTGCCTGCAACCACCCAGCTGCTGAATGCCACGGTCTATATCCGCATGCAGGAAGCGGGCGGCCGGGCGTTGGAGCGCTCGTTAGTGATTCCGGTCAAGAACCAGGGACCGATGATCGGTATCAAGCCGGAATTTTCGGGCGATGCAGCCGAGAACTCAATCGCCAACTTCAACGTGATCGGCGTCTCCGCCGATGGCCAGAAACAGGAGGCGAAGGGGCTTCGCTGGAAATTCTACAATCTCGATCGTGAATACCAGTGGTATCGCGAGGGCACGGCCTGGAAATATGAACCGATCTACAATGCCCGGCAGGTCGCGAACGGCGCGATCGACGCGAGCCTCGACGGCGGCAAGATTTCCGTCCCCGTAGGCTGGGGCCGCTATCGGCTCGAAATTGAAAGCCCTGACGCGGACGGCCCAACCTCCAGCGTCGAGTTCGATGCCGGATGGATGGTGGAGTCCGTCTCGACCGAAACGCCGGATGGCCTGGAGATCGCACTCGACAAGGAGAGCTACAAGATCGGCGAGACGGCGAAGCTGAAGGTTACGTCGCGCTATGGCGGCGAACTCATGGTGACAGCAGGCACGGAAAACCTCGTTGCTGTCAAGAACGCCACGATGGGCGATACCGGCGGCGAGGTCGATATCCCCGTCACCGCTGAATGGGGCGCCGGCGCCTACGTCACCGCCACGCTTTTCCGTCCGGGTGACAGCCAGGACAGCCATATGCCAATGCGCTCGATCGGCGTCAAATGGCTGAAGGTCGATCCGGAGCAGCGAGCGCTGCAGGTGAAGGTCGATGCGCCAGAAAAGATGCTGCCACGGGGCCCGCTGAACATCAGCCTCGCGGTTGCAGGAGCCGGAGCAAATGAGGACGCCTATGTGACGGTCGCCGCCGTTGATGTCGGCATTCTCAATCTGACACGCTACGAGGCGCCCAATCCGGAAGACTGGTATTTCGGTCAGCGCCAGCTCGGCCTCGAAATCCGCGACCTCTACGGCCGCCTCATCGACGGCTCGCTGGGAGCAACCGGCAAGCTGCGCACCGGCGGCGATGGCGGCGCGGTGGCGCTGCAGGGCAGCCCTCCGACGCAGAAGCTCGTCGCCTTCTTCTCGGGTCCGGTAAAGCTCGATGCCGAGGGCAAAGCCAATGTCAGCTTCGACATTCCGCAGTTCAACGGCACGGCCCGCGTCATGGCGGTCGCTTGGTCGAAGGACGGCGTCGGCCACGGCGTCAAGGATGTCATCATCCGCGATCCGGTGGTGGTGACGGCCAGCCTGCCGAAATTCCTGGCACCGGGAGACAAGACGGAGCTGCGGCTCGACATCGCCAATACCGATGCGCCAGCCGGAGACTTCAAGATCGCCGTTACGGGTAATGATGCCGTCGGCATTGAGGAAGCCGCTGCCTCCCGGACGATCCATCTCGATGTGGGCGCCAAGTCCGACCTGACGCTATCCCTGATCGGCAAGCAGCCCGGCAACGGCACCGTTTCGATCAATCTCTCGGATGCCTCAGGCCTGTCGCTGGACCAAACGCTCGATGTACCGGTTCGCCCGTCGTCGCTGCCCGTCACCGAGCGACGGGTGATCGCGCTCAAGCCCGGGGCCAAGCTGACGATCGACAAGGAACTTTTGGCTAACAGCGTTCTGCCAGGCGCCTCGGTCAGCGTGAATGTGACGCGCTCCGCGGCTTTCGACATTCCGGCGCTGCTGATGGCGCTCGACCGCTACCCCTTCGGCTGCGCCGAGCAGACGACGAGCCGGGCGTTGCCGCTTCTTTATCTCAGCGAGCTTTCCAAGCAGAACGGGCTCGAAGGCGATGCGGAAATCGGGAAGCGCGTGCAGGATGCGATCTACCGAGTGCTCTCTTATCAGGCATCCGGCGGCAGCTTCGGTCTTTGGGGACCGGATTCCGGCGACCTGTGGCTCGATTCCTATGTCACTGATTTCCTCACGCGTGCCCGCGAGGAGAAATACGATGTTCCGGACCGCGCGCTGGTCCAGGCGCTTGAGAACCTGCAGAATGCGCTGAGCTACGACGTCAACGTCAAGACGCAGGGCGATGAGATTGCCTATGCGCTCTATGTCCTCGCGCGCAACAGGAAAGCTTCGATCAGCGATCTGCGCTATTACGCCGACACGATGATCAACGACTTCCCGACGCCGCTCGCAAAGGCGCATATCGCTGCAGCCCTTGCGCTCTATGGCGATGCGACGCGTTCCAAGAACATCTTCGTCGACGCCTTGCAGATGACCAATGATTCCATGGTTCATCGCGTCAACCTTTCCCGTACCGACTATGGCTCCATCCTCCGCGACGGAGCCGCGATCCTGGCGCTTGCCGCCGAAAGCCGGCCGGTGCCGCCGGTCATTCCGGAACTGGCAAAGGCCGTTGCCGGGGAATGGGACCGCAGCAAGTGGAAGAGCACGCAGGAAGAGGCCTGGATGCTGCTTGCTGCCCGGGCGATCCAGAGCGGTGACGACGCACTGAGGGTCGACGTCAACGGCGCGCTGCATACCGGCGCTTACATGGCCAAGATGAGCGGCGATGCGCTCATGAGCAATCCGCTGACCTTGACAAGCGCCATGACGGAGCCCGTATCGGCGGTCGTGACGACGGTCGCAGCGCCCACTGTCCCGCTCCCTGCCGGTGGCGACGGCTTTACCATCGAGCGCAGCTACTACACGCTCGATGGCGAACCGGCGAATGTCAGCGAGGCGAAGCAGAATGAGCGCTATGTCGTCGTGCTGCATGTGACGGAAAGCAATGATTGGCCGTCACGCATCATCATGACCGACCTGCTGCCCGCCGGCTTCCAGATCGACAATCAGAGCCTGGTCGACAGCGCCCAGCTCACCAATTTCGACTGGATCGGCGAACAGACGGCGGCGTATACCGAATTCCGCAACGACCGCTTCGTCGCGGCCTTCAACCGGACCTCGGACGACAATCGCGAGATCAATGTCGCCTACGTCGTGCGCGCCGTGACGCCCGGCACCTATGATCACCCGGCGGCAACCGTCGAGGACATGTATCGCCCCGAGCTTTCGGCGCGGACGGCAACCGGCAAGATGGAGGTCATTGCAGCACCATAATGCGGCTCTGGCACAAGCTTTCGATCGGAACTGCTGCCGGTACTATCCTGGCGGGTACAGCTTTGTTTGCGCTCGACGCCGCCGACAGGGCCTATCCGCCACCGCTCGACAAAACGGATGCCGTATCGGTGGAAGTGCTGGATGCCGACGGACAATTGCTTCGCGCCTTTGCGACGCCGGAGGGCCGA
Source organism: Rhizobium sp. SVR5-9E (assembly GCF_056755095.1). NCBI lineage: Bacteria > Pseudomonadati > Pseudomonadota > Alphaproteobacteria > Hyphomicrobiales > Rhizobiaceae > Rhizobium > Rhizobium sp. SVR5-9E. The sequence goes on from NZ_JBNDHS010000001.1 coordinate 168,343, forward strand.
TGGCGATTGAAAACGACCGTCGCGGACGTCGACCCTCAATTCATTCGGATGCTGGTCGCCTATGAGGACCGGCGGTTCTACGATCATCCCGGCATCGATCCGCTGGCGATCGGGCGCGCGGCGCTGCAGCTCATCACCAACGGCCGCATCGTTTCCGGTGCCTCGACGCTTTCCATGCAGGTTGCGCGGCTGATCGAGCCCCGAGCGGGACGCTCGCTCTCGGCGAAATTCCTGCAGGTCGTACGTGCCATTCAGATCGAGCGACGGCTTTCGAAGGAACAGATCCTTAATCTCTATCTGACGCACGCGCCCTATGGCGGCAATCTGGAAGGGGTGCGCGCCGCAAGCCTTGCCTATTTTGGCAAGGAGCCGAAGCGATTGACAGTAGCTCAGGCTGCCCTCCTCGTTGCCCTGCCGCAGCTTCCCGAAAGGCGAAGGCCAGACCGCAATCTCGCGGCTGCCGAAGCGGCGCGCAAACGCGTGTTGGAGCGTGTCGCGGTGGTCGATGCTATCGGCGACGGCGAGGCCGAACGGGCGGAGGCGACACTGGTGCCCGCAAAGCGCATGCAGCTGCCGGCCCTTGCCGCACACGTTGCCGAAGCGGCCTTGCGCAAGGCGCCGCAGGAACGCGAGCACAAGACCACGCTCAAGAAGCGGGTACAGGAAGGCCTGGAGCTCGCCGCAAAAAATGCGGCCGTGCGGCTTGGCCCGAAGCTCTCGGTCTCCATGGTTATGGCCGATGCGCGAACCGGCGAAATCGTCGGCGAGGTCGGCTCGGCCGATTATTTCGACGCCAGCCGCTCCGGCTGGATCGACATGACCCGTGTCAACCGCTCGCCCGGCTCCACGCTGAAGCCGTTCATCTACGGGCTCGCCTTCGAGCAAGGGCTGGTGAGCCAGGAAACGATCATCGAAGACCGGCCGGCCGATTTCTTCGGCTACCGGCCGCGCAATTTCGACATGAGCTATCAGGGCGACGTGACGGTGCGCGAGGCGTTGCAGCTTTCGCTGAATGTACCGGCCGTGAGGCTTCTCGATGCCGTCAATCCGGCGCGGCTCCTAGTGCGCTTCCGACGCGCCGAGGTCCACCCTGTCCTGCCGCCGAACGAGACGCCCGGTTTGGCGATCGGTCTCGGCGGCGTCGGCATCACGCTGAGGGACCTCGTGCAGCTCTATACGGCGCTCGCCAACAAGGGCGAGCCGGTGCGGATCGGCGATGGCGTGACGGGAAAGCCCGGTAAGATTGAGGGCGAACCACTGCTGGAGCCGGTGGCCGTCTGGAACGTCACCGACATTCTTTCCGGCGTCATTCCGCCCGCGGGCGCCGCGCAGCGCGGCATCGCCTACAAGACGGGCACCAGCTACGGCTACCGCGACGCCTGGTCGGTCGGCTACAACGGGCGCTATGTCCTCGGCGTCTGGGTCGGAAGGCCGGACAATGGCGCAGTGCCGGGATTGACCGGTTACGGCACGGCGGCACCGATCCTGTTCGAGGCTTTTGCGAAGTCGGGCATTGCGACGACACCGCTCTCCCGCCCGCCGTCCGGTGCGATGCGCATCGCCCAGGCCGATCTGCCGGTCAGCCAAAGGCGCTTCTCGCTGAATGCCAGCGGGCTGCTTTCCAATTCCAGCCGCGAGCCGGCGCCACAGATCGTCTATCCACCCGAAGGGGCGCATGTCGACCTCGGAGCAAATAACGGCGACCTTTCGCCCTTGATGCTGAAACTGCAGGGCGGCCGCGCACCGTTCCGGTGGCTTGCGAACGGCAAACCCCTTCCCGATCTTTCGCGCCGCCGCACCAATCAGTGGATGCCTGACGGAGCCGGCTATTCGAAACTCACGGTGATCGATGCGATGGGCCGCGCAGCGAGCGTCGGCATTTTTGTCGACTAGTAACTGCGGGCCCGCCAATCATGTAATTTTTGCGTTTGAAGAATGCGGATTGTCGGCATCGGCTGGTTCAGCACGTCCTTGGGTCGACCAGTGCGAGGAGGAAGCGATGAGAGAGTTGATCCTGACAATGGCCATGTCGCTCGACGGTTTCGTCAGCGGCCCCGACGGCGAAATCGAATGGATATTTTCCGGTGATGAAGAGGCCATCGCCTGGAAGGTGGATAACGCGTGGAATGCCAGCCTGCACATCATGGGCAGCCGCACTTTCAAGGGCATGGCCGCCTTCTGGCCCAACTCGACAAGCGTATTCTCGCCGCCGATGAACCAGATTCCGAAGGCCGTCTTTTCAAAACAAGGGCCGGCGATCCTAACGGCCGCGGCAAGCGCCCAGACGGGGCAATTGCAGCCCGGTGCGGAAAGCTGGGGCGAAGCCTATGTGGCGAGCGGCGATCTGGCCGAGGAAATCGCCAGCCTGAAGGCTGGGGATGGCAAGCCGATTATCGCTCATGGCGGCGCCACCTTTGCACGCAGTCTCATCGCCCATGACCTAGTCGATCAATATATGCTGATGCTGTATCCTGTTGTCCTCGGCAAGGGCCTGCCGATCTTCTCCGATGTCGCCTCGCCAAGGAACCTCAAGCTGGTCAGCTCGAAGGCCTTTCCCAAAGGCTCGGTGGCGCAGATTTACCGGCCGGCGTGAGTTGGCTTGAGAGTGGATGTGTTCAGATGCGGTGGTGTACATAACTAAAAGAAAATAGCGGGAACAAAAGGCCAGTTGTCGTCGTTCCGGGCGGTCTCCTCTAACAGCAGGCGGATATGGCGCTTCCGACTTCGACATATCGCATTCAATTCCGCAACGGCGTGACCTTCGATCGCGCGGTCGAATGCGTGCCCTATCTCAAGGCGCTCGGCATCAGCCATCTTTACGCCTCACCGGTTTTCACCGCGACGACGGGTTCGACGCATGGCTATGACGTGACCGATGCCAACGAGATTGATCCTGCGATCGGCGGGCGCGAGGGCTTCGAGCGGCTGAGCGATGCGTTGAAAGAGGCAGGGCTCGGCCTGATCCTCGATATCGTGCCAAATCATATGGCCGCTTCGACGGAGAATTCATGGTGGCGAAGCGTGCTGCAGCTTGGGCCGGAAAGCCCTTACGCGACGTATTTCGATATAGACTGGAGCGAAAGGCTGACACTGCCGATCCTGGGTAAGCGCTTCGAAGAAGCAGTCTCTGACGGTGAATTGCGGCTGGCGCGTGATGCCGAAAGCGGCGACCTGGCTCTTGCCTATTTCGAGACCCTTCTGCCGCTCAGACCCGGCACTACCGATCTACCTGCAGCAAACCCCGACGATCTGGTGTTGGACGAGCTCTCAAAAGACAAAAAGCTGATTGCCCGCCTCCACGAAGCCCAGCATTGGCAGCTGATATACTGGAAGGACGCCCAGAAACATCTGAGCTACAGGCGCTTCTTCGAGGTGACGGGACTGGTGGGGCTGCGCGTCGAAGACGAGAAGGTTTTCGCAGCAACGCACCGGCTCACTCTTGAACTCCTGCGGTCAGGCCGGGTGCAGGGATTGCGGGTTGATCACGTTGACGGACTGGCAGACCCGAAGCAGTACCTGGCGAGGCTTCGCTCTGCAGCCGGACTGGAAACCTACATCGTCGTCGAGAAGATCCTCGGCCATGACGAGACCTTGCCCGCAAGCTGGCCGGTTGCCGGGACCACGGGCTACGAGTTCATTTCGGCACTCAGCCACCTCTTCATCGATGGTGAAGGTCTGCGGCAGCTTGGCGCCACCTATGCAACGCTCGTGCCCGAAATGTCGGACTGTAGCGCCGACCTTCGCACGACCAAGCGGCTGATGGTGGAGCGGAATTTCGAAGGCGAGACGGCGCGGCTGGTGAGTATCGTGCGCTCCGCCCATCCAGACCTCGACCGGACTGCAATTGCCGCGGCCATCCGGGAGTTGCTGATCGCTTTTCCGGTTTACCGCACATACGGCAGCAACGGCCCGCTCGACGTGCCGGACGCGGTGGTGCTCGACAATGCCGCCTCTATCGCGGCTGAAAAGCTTGCAAACCACGACGCGCTCGATCCGGTCGTGCAGCTTTTGCGAGGGGAGAAGGCCGAAGCAACGGCAGAGGAATTCCGGAGCCGGTTCCAGCAATTGAGCGGGCCCATCATGGCAAAGGCCGTCGAGGATACGCTCTTCTACCGATATGACCGATTGCTTGCCGCAAACGAAGTCGGCGGTGAAGCGGACATGAAGGCCGGTGGCATCGAGACTTTCCATGGCCTGATGCAGGAGCGGGCGCAGGTGCAGCCGCACGGGCTTTCCGCGACGTCGACCCATGACACCAAACGCGGCGAGGATACCCGGGCAAGGCTCTATACCTTGAGCGAAGGAGCGGATGTCTGGGCGCAGGCCGTGGAGCGCTGGCGCGAGATGAACCGCGAGCATCTGATCGAGCTGCCTGGCGGCCTGACGCCGGAGCCGAATATCGAATGGATGCTTTACCAGGCACTCGCCGGCATCTGGCCGGAAGATTTTTCGAATGGGCAGGCAGAAGCACTGACCGGGCGCTTCACCGCTTACGCGGAAAAGGCGATCCGCGAGGCAAAGCTGCATACAAGCTGGGACGAACCGCATGCCGCCTACGAGGCAGCCGTGAAGGCTTATGCGGCGTCATTGCTCGCCTCTACCAACCTCGCCTTTCACGAGGATTTCGCCGACGTGGTGCGGCCATTCATGGAAGCCGGCTATTTGAACAGTCTGTCACAGACGCTGATCAAGCTGACCGCGCCCGGAATACCTGACATCTATCAAGGCGCCGAAATTTTCGATTACAGCCTCGTCGATCCGGATAACCGCAGGTCCGTCAACATGACCGAGTTGTCTGCCAGCCTCTCCGAGGGAGCGCCGGTTGCAAGGCTGACGGTCCCGGCCCTGAAGCAACGGATCGTGGAAATCGGCCTTCATCTTCGCCAGCGGCGGCCGGAGCTGTTTGCGAAAGGTGCCCATGTGCCGCTTGAGGTGTCCGGCAGCCGGAAGGATCATGTCGTCGCCTTTGCGCGGCACTTGAACGGAACCTATGCGATCACCGTCGTACCGCGACTGATGTTCGGCTGGCTCGATCCGGGCGTGCTGTTCGCCGGGCCGGAATTCTGGAACAACACGGCGATCAAGGTGCCTGCCTCTCTTCAAGGCCTCAAGTGCGATCTTCTGACCGGCAGAATGCTCGATCCCGGCGGCGAACTATTGCTCTCGGCGTTGCTCGGCAGCCAACCCGTGGCTCTCATAGAGCCTAATTGACGGCGTTTGGAAATTATTCCCTTGACCTTCCAGTTGCTGGAAGGTTCATAAGCCTATCCACTGCCCCATGGGGCAACGGAGAAGCCTATGAATACGCATGATCACCACCATCCCGGCGCTGGCAGTTGCTGCGCTCACGACCATGCCGGTCCCAGCGAAGCCGTTTTTGCGCGCGATCCCGTCTGCGGCATGATAGTGGATCCGGACGCTGGCAAGCCCAGCCTCGACTACCAGGACCACACCTATCATTTCTGCTGCGACGGCTGCCGGAAGAAATTCGAAGCAAGCCCGCAGGACTATCTGACGGCCACGGACCCTGTCTGCGGCATGTCCGTCGATCGCGGGACAGCACGGCATTTCCTGAAGCATGAAGGCGAGAAGTTCTATTTCTGCTCGGCGGGCTGCAAGGCAAAGTTCGAGGCCGATCCGCAAGCCTATCGCGATGGGAGTCGGCCTGAGCCGAAGCCCATGCCGAAGGGCACCCAATATACCTGCCCGATGCATCCGGAAGTCATCAGCGATCACCCCGGCGACTGCCCGAAATGCGGCATGGCACTGGAGCCGATGGGCATTCCGCCCGAAGACGAAGGCCCGAACCCGGAACTCGTCGATTTTACGCGGCGGCTCTGGATCAGCGCGGCATTGGCCATTCCGCTTCTTCCGCTCGGCATGGGGCCGATGCTCGGGCTGCCGCTGCGCGAAGCGATCGGCGAACCGCTTTCGAGTTGGATCGAGCTTGTGCTCGCAACGCCGGTCGTGCTTTGGGCGGCGCTGCCCTTCTTCCGGCGCACCTTTGCCTCGCTCCGCAACCGCAGCCCGAACATGTGGACGCTGATCGGCCTCGGCGTCGGCACGGCCTATGTCTACAGTGTGGTGGCAACGCTTGCGCCGGGGCTCTTTCCCATGAGTTTTCGGGGACATGGCGAGACAGTGCCCGTCTATTTCGAGGCTGCGGCCGTCATCGTGACGCTGGTCTTCGTCGGCCAGGTGCTGGAACTGAAGGCTCGCGAGCGAACCGGCTCAGCCATCCGGGCACTGCTCGACCTCGCGCCAAAGACGGCGCGCCGCATCAATGCCGATAGCAGCGAGACGGATGTCGACGTGGACGATATCGCCGCGGGCGATCGGCTGCGGGTGCGGCCGGGTGAGCGTGTGCCCGTCGACGGATCGGTCAGCGAAGGGCAATCGACCGTCGATGAATCGATGATTACCGGCGAGCCGATTCCCGTCGAGAAGACCGCGGGTGACCTCGTCACCGGTGGCACGATCAACCGGAACGGCAGTCTCGTGATGACCGCCGAACGGGTCGGCGCGGAGACGACCCTGTCGCGCATCGTCGATATGGTCGCGAAGGCGCAGCGCTCCCGGGCGCCGATTCAAAATGCAGTCGATCGGGTTTCGGCCGTTTTCGTGCCTGCCGTCGTTCTGACGGCGATCGTCGCCTTCGCCGGCTGGGCCGTCTTCGGACCTGAACCGCAAATGGCGCATGGGCTGCTGGCCGCAGTCGCCGTGCTCATCATCGCCTGCCCCTGTGCGCTGGGCCTGGCGACGCCGATGTCGATCATGATCGCAACCGGCCGCGGCGCTCAGGAAGGCGTGCTGATCAAGGACGCCGAAGCGCTGGAGCGCTTTTCCAAGGTCGACACGCTGATCGTCGACAAGACTGGCACGCTGACCGAAGGCAAGCCGCACCTGACGGATGTGGTTCCGGTCGGCGACATGGATGAGCAGCGACTTCTCCTGTTAGCCGCGAGCCTGGAGCGCGGCTCTGAGCATCCGCTGGCCGAGGCGATCGTTTCCGGTGCTGAGGAGCGAGGCCTCAAGCCAATCGATGTCACCGGCTTTGAAGCCGTCACCGGCAAGGGCGTGAAAGGTCATGCAGACAACGCGGCCGTGGCACTCGGCAACGCAGCGATGATGAGCGATCTGGGCATCGATACTGCACCCCTTGCCGGAAAGGCGGGCGCTCTCCGCGACGAAGGCAGGACCGTCATGTTCATCGCAATCGACGGCCGTCTTGCCGGCCTCGTCGCGGTTGCCGATCGCATCAAGCCGACGACCGCGCAGGCGATCCGCGCACTGCACGAGAGCGGGCTGCGTATCATCATGGCGACCGGGGATAGCGAGCGCACCGCAAAAGCCGTTGCAAGAAGCCTGGGCATCGATGAGGTGCGCGCCGACGTGCTGCCGGAAGGCAAGAAGGCGTTGATCGATAAACTGCATGCCAAGGGCGCCGTCGTCGCCATGGCTGGCGACGGTGTCAACGACGCTCCGGCGCTTGCGGCTGCGGATGTCGGGATCGCCATGGGAACGGGTGCCGATGTTGCGATGGAAAGCGCAGGCATTACCTTGGTGAAGGGCGACCTCAACGGGATCGTACGTGCGCGGCGGCTGGCCGAAGCGACAATGCGCAACATCCGGCAGAATCTCGGCTTCGCCTTCGGCTACAACGCCCTCGGCGTCCCGGTCGCGGCGGGGGTCCTCTACCCCATCTTTGGCCTACTGCTTTCGCCGATGATTGCGGCAGCGGCCATGAGCCTGTCGTCGGTTTCGGTGATCGGCAATGCGCTGAGACTGCGATTCGAAAGGCTGTGAAAGGACAGGACCATGAACATCGGTGAAGCATCGGAACGCTCCGGCCTGCCATCGAAGACCATCCGCTATTACGAGGAGATCGGCCTGATCCGCCCCAGCCGGGGCGGAAATGGCTATCGCGACTATGCAGCCTCCGACGTTCACAAGCTGCGCTTCCTCCAGCGCTCCCGCGGCCTCGGCTTCTCCGTCGAGGAATGCCGGCAGCTTCTGGCACTCTACGAGGACAAAAGCCGGGCAAGCGCGGACGTGAAGGACATCGCCCAAGCAAAACTCACCGAGATCGACCAAAAAATCCGTGAGATGATGGAACTCAGGCGAGCGCTAGAGCACCTGGTCCACGCCTGCCATGGCGATGACCGGCCGGATTGTCCGATTTTGGAGGAGTTGTCGGAAGCGAAGCCCGCCTAGAAATCAGGCCCAAGCGTTTTAATATCCGTCAGCGAAAAGCCAACATCTTTTGTGAGTATCGACAGGTTTCGTGACTTTGATACCGCGTAGTGAAAGCAATCGGCAAGATTAAGCGCGCTATTGCGGGTTTCGTCAGGATGGCGGTGACGGCCATGCAGGTCGAAGGCCTTCAAGGCCAAATGGTTGTCTTCCGGCGTCACGGGCAATAGCGAAATTCCGGCTATGCGCGTGAATTCTTCGAGCTGCGCTTGAGCGTCGGCCATCGAAGTACTCTTCTTGCGATATATCGCTACCGTGGCTTCCCACAAAGCTATGACCGATGTGTATAGCGAGCCCGGCGCAGCATCTTCGAGAATTTTCACGAATCGGTCGGACTGAGGCTCTTGCAACAGAATGGCGATCATCGCCGATGCATCGACGAACATCAGTAGCCGCCACTCAATTCATCGAAAAAGGCCTTGTCCAGCACAACATCGCTGTTAGGCAAGGATGCTATTCTAGCCTGAAGGGGTTTAAGGCGGGTGGAAAGTGGCAATGTCTCTTCGAGACGGCGCAGTTCGCCTTCAAGCGCGAGCCGTACCGCTTCCGTTTTGTTTACATGCTTTTTCGCCGCCAGTTCTTCGGCAAGCTGATTGACGCGCTCATTTCTTATGTTTAGCGGCATTCCCCGCGCTCCTGTGTAGACAAACCAATATAGCGTCTACACATTTCCTCGCCAACTGCTAATAAAATTCGATGCCGGGATGGAATAAATCCTGAGCGGCATCCGTATACTCAACCATGGAACGGAAAGAACGCCCATTCGATGTCATTGGACAGCTCGCAGCGCTGAGGCGCTATGCGCGTGCGCTGGTGCGCAATTCGGATGATGCCGAAGACCTTGTGCATGATGCGCTGGTGCGCGCCTTCGAGAAGCGTCAGAGCTTCCGGCGGGGCGGCAACCTGCGGACGTGGCTGCTTTCCATTTTGCACAACGCGCATATCGATCGCGTTCGCCAGAACCGGTCGATCGCGCGCAGGCACGATGAGGCAGTCCTTGAAGCCGAACAGTCGCTGCCTGCCGGACAGGAGCATGCGGTGCGCCTGCAGCAGGTGCGCGATGCATTCTTCAACCTGCCGGAAGAGCAGCGCGAGGCACTCCATCTCGTCGCGATAGAGGATCTTTCCTATCAGGAAGCTGCAGCCTCGCTCGGCATCCCGGTCGGAACGCTGATGTCACGCATTTCCCGCGCCCGGGCGCAGCTTCGCGAGTTCGAAGCAAGTACGCCGCGCGTCTCGTATCTGAAGCTAATCGGAGGGGACGGCAATGAAAGCAGTTGATCCGATCATCGATACAGATCTTGACTCCTATGTGGACGGCGAACTCGACGTGGCGCGCCGCATCCAGGTGGAAACCTATCTTTCCGAGAATCCCGCTATAGCCGCAAAGGTGATGGCCGACCTCAGCCTGAAGGGCGAGTTGCGCCTCGCGCTTGCCGGTGAAAGTGCTTTCGGCCGGATGGAGACCCGCGACGCCGCCCGGCGCCTCGAGCGTGGCCTGTCGCATGGCCGTATTCTACACACTGTGCAGCGGATTGCGGCAGTCGGCGTGCTCGTAACGGTTGGCTGGGTGGCGCATACGTCCTTTGGCGCCTTTACGGCAACCGAGGTTGCAGCCTCCGTTCCAGCGCCAGCCTATGTTGAAGAAGCGGTGCGGGCCTACCACGCGGCCAAGCTTCGCGAGACGCTGCCTTCTCAGTCGGCAGCGAAATACAATGCCGACGACATTCGAGCCGCGACCGCAATCACGATGCCGGAGTTGCCGAAGGACTGGAAGGTTTCCGATGTGCAGATCTTTCCGTCCGCGTTCGGCCCGAGTGTCGAAATGGCGATCCAGGAATCCGATGGGAAGCGTCTTTCGCTTTTCGCCGTCCGGCCAGGCGCGTTTGCCGTTCAGCCGGTCGCCCATCTTGTGCTCGACAATACCAATGCCGCCTACTGGCAGATTGGTGATGTCGCCTATGCGCTGATTGCCGGTGACAAGGACCTTGACCTCGACCGGACCGCCGAAGGTCTCGCCCGTTCGCTCTACTAGTTCAACCCGAGGGAGATCAAAATGAACCCGACCAATTCGCGTTACGGCTACGGTTCTGCCGCAGGCTCGCAGGCTCTCTTCGACGAGGGTCTCCGTCAGCATATGCTGCGCGTGTACAATTACATGGGTCTCGGTCTCGTCATCACCGGGATCGTGGCCTTTATCGTCGGCACCACGCCGGCCCTTTACGTGCCGATCTTCCAGTCGCCGCTGAAGTGGGTGGTCATGCTTGCGCCGCTCGCCTTCGTCTTCTTCTTCTCGTTCCGTATCCAGACGATGTCCGCGAGCGCTGCGCAAATGACCTTCTGGGCATTCTGTGCGGTGATGGGACTGTCGCTGGCGTCGGTGTTCCTCGTCTTCACCGGCACGAGCATCGCGCGCACCTTCTTCATCGCCGCGACCATGTTCGGCGCAACGAGCCTCTATGGCTACGTGACCAAGCGTGATCTTGCCCGCTTCGGCTCGTTCCTCATGATGGGCCTGATCGGCGTCATCATCGCCAGCATCGTCAATATCTTCCTGGGCTCGACCGCGCTGCAGTTCGCCGTCTCGGTGATCGGTATCCTCGTCTTCGTCGGCCTGACCGCCTGGGACACGCAGAACATCAAGGAACAGTATTCGGAAAACCACGATCAGGAATCGAACCAGAAGCTTGCCGTCTTCGGCGCGCTGTCGCTCTACCTGAATTTCGTGAACATCTTCCAGCTCCTGCTCAGCTTTACCGGCGAGCGGGAATAGAGACCGCGCTTCTGGGGGCAATGGAAGCGCAGAACGCCCGGTTTGCAGTCTGTGACAGGATGGCGGCCGGGCGTTCACCCAAGGGACGGCCGGGCTCAATGCCCGGCCGTTTTTCTATTTCAGATGATACCCCAGGCGCGGTAACGGCCGCGTCCCGTGATTTCCCGAATGCCGATTTCGTTCAACAGGTTGAGCGCACCGCGGCTCGTCACCCGCAAGTGCCGGGCGACCATCGCCGAAGATACCATCGGCCGCGAAAGGACGAAGTCGGCGAGCTGCGGCAGGCTGCTGTTCGAGCGACGATCCCTGAAGCGCAATTCCATCTGCGTGCGGGCAAGCGACAGACGATCCATCTCCTTCAGCCCGGCGGCTGCGCTGTCGCTCATAGCCTCTAGATAGGCAAGCAAACGCGTCAGGCGATCGCGCGAACGCCGCCGCTCATGGCGGACGGACTTCAGCCCGGTATAGAAGGAAAAGAGGTGTGAGGCGACCTTACCCCGTGAGCGTAGATAGGCTGAGATCAGGAGGCCGCCCAGCCAATGCTGGCGCCTTAGCGGCTCGGCTCTCTCCCAAGCCTCAAAGAGCACGGCAGCGGCGAGCGTCGGAATGAGTTCATCGGCCAGCAAAATGAGGTTGCGCCAATCTGCCAGCCGCTGCGCCTCGTCCCATTCGTCGTCGCCGAAGAGACCCAGAGGATCGTCGGTCCGCGTGTGTTTGGGTTTTTCATCTGGCTCGGCAGGCTTGCCGAGATGCGTGTCCAGCAGTCGCTGGGAGCGGGCGAGCACAGCATCGATCTCGGCGAGTTCCGCCGACAGTAGCGCCTCGGGTTCGTCCTCCGCCTCTTCAAGCGGCCTGCTTGTGCCCTTGACCTCGGGAGCCCGCGCGACGTCATCAAGGCCGGCGCCGGCAAGCGTGTTCAATCCGGCTGCGCTAAGTGCCCAGCCTGGCTCGGCCGTCCAGATGCGCCGTCTTGCGCGCAGCACGGAATGCGCGATTGTAAGCTCGTGGCTCGGCGTGCGGCTGTCCATATGCGCATCGTGCAGCACCAGGTCTTCCACATGCACAAGCTCCCCCGCAACCCACAGCGCGCCCGCCGCATCGAAAAAGTGGCCGCGTTCGGCAAATCCATCGCCGACCGGCGAACGGGCCGCTCTCTCATCCAGCCGCGCCAGCATGTCCTCCGCCTGGACGACCGCTGGCAGCAAGCTTTTCAGCATGGCATTGTCGATTTCGTAGCGCATTTCGTCATCCGGAAGTCATCTGGACGTTTACTTCCGCTATTTGCGGCGTGATTCGCAATAGAAGCGCTCGGAATTCTGCGAACACTGGCGCGTAGGCGGAAAACCTAAGCGGCCAGCAGTTCGCGCATTGCGGCGAGGAACCGCCGATTGATCGCTTCCCGCTGCCGATGACGACCGGCTAAGACCTGCTTGCGGCCATGCGCCCAGACACAGTCGACAGCGACACTGCCAGCGAAAATCCAGTTATCGAGGATCTGGTCGTTAGCGAGGTGAGGCACGGCGTTACAGTCTAGCGCGACGATATCCGCGTAATTGCCTTCCGCCAGACCCGCCGCAACGCCGAGTGCGGCGCCACCGCCAGCAAGCGCATTGTCGAACAACGAGCGGCCCGTGGAATCGCCGCTTTTTGCGATCACGTTCCGGGAACGAAGCGCCAGGCGCTCGGAATATTCGAGCTGGCGGAGTTCGCTGGGAAGCGAGATCAGCACATTCGAGTCCGACCCAATGCCAAATCGTCCGCCCTCTTCGAGAAAGAGCGGTGCCTGGAAAACGCCATCGCCCAGATTGGCTTCGGTGATCGGGCAAAGGCCGGCAACCGCGCCGCTTTTGGCCATGCGCCTGGTTTCATCCTCGGTCATATGGGTCGCATGGATGAAGCACCAGTTGTGATCAACCGGCGCATGGTCGAGAAGCCACTCGACGGGGCGCTGTCCTGACCAGGCGATGCTGTCCTCAACTTCCTTCACTTGTTCGGCGACGTGGATATGGACAGGTGCGCCTTCTGCAAGCGGCAGGATGCTGGCAAGTTCATCCGGCGTGACGGCACGCAGACTATGCGGGGCGATACCGAGCCTTGCGCCTTCCAGCTTGCCGACAATGTCGCGGGTATTCCCAAGCAGCTTGCCGAAGTTCTCCAGCGAGTTGATGAAGCGCCGCTGCCCTTCGGCGGGTGCTGCGCCGCCGAAGCCGGAATGAGCGTAAAAAACCGGCAGAAGGGTCAGACCGATCCCGGCCGCCTCGCTTGCAGCGCCGATGCGCTCCGCAAGCTCAGCGATGTTGGCATAAGCGGAGCCATCCTTGTCATGATGCAGGTAATGAAATTCGCCCACGCGCGCGAACCCGGCTTCGAGCATTTCCATGTAAAGCTGCGCGGCGACCGCCTCGACATGCTCCGGCGTCATCGCGAGCGCGAACTTGTACATCACCGTCCGCCAGCTCCAGAAGCTGTCATTTGCAGGACCGCGAACTTCGGCAAGACCGGCCATGGCGCGCTGGAAGGCATGGCTGTGCAGGTTGGGCATCGCGGGAACAAGAAGCTGATGGCGCTCGTCACCCGCGTCAGCCTTCACGCCAACTTCGATCCTTCCGATGCAGCCGTCCTCGAGCGTCAGGCGGACGTCGCTTCGCCAACCGTCGGGTAAGAGTGCGGTCGTCGCGTGAAGTGTGGTCATCAGCTTTTCCCCTTCTCCAGCTCTTCCATCTTTCTTTTCCATGGAAGCGCCCAAATTTCTACTTGTCACCCGATTATTATGTATATACATTTTGTGACAAAGGGGAAGGCTAAAGCCGATGACTGGGAACAATCTTTTCGCGCAGGAGCAGAGAACGCGCCTCTGGCGCAATGGCCGCATGGCGACGCTCGATCCGGCCAAGCCAGATTTGGGCATTGTCGAAAAGGGCGCGATCGTTATCGAGAACGGACGCATCAGCTATGCCGGCCCGGAAAGTGAGCTGCCGGTCTCCATCATCGGGCGGGCCGAGATTACCGACCTGGAGGGCCGCTGGGTGACGCCCGGGCTCGTCGATTGCCACACGCACATCGTCCATGGCGGCAACCGCGCTCAAGAATTCGAAATGCGGCTAGAAGGTGCGACCTATGAAGAGATCGCCCGCGCCGGCGGCGGCATCGTCTCCTCGGTCAAGGCGACGAATGCGCTATCCGTCGAGGGCCTCGTGCAAGCCTCGCTCCCCCGCCTCGATACGCTGCTTTCCGAAGGTGTGACGACGATCGAGGTCAAGTCCGGTTACGGTCTCAGTATCGCCGGCGAATTGAAGATGCTCGAGGCTGCCCGGGGGCTCGGCTCTGCGCGTCCAGTGCGCGTCAAGACCAGCTATCTCGGCGCTCATGCGACGCCTCTCGAGTATAAAGGCCGCAATAACGACTACATAACGGACATCGTGCTGCCCGCCCTCGATGAGGCGCATGAAAAAGGCCTTGTCGATGCCGTCGACGGCTTCTGCGAAGGCATCGCTTTCTCCACGGAAGAGATCGGATATGTTTTCGATCGCGCCGAGGCGCTTGGCCTGCCGGTCAAGCTGCACGCCGAGCAACTGTCCAATCTGGGCGGAGCCGAACTTGCCGCCGATTATGGCGCGCTTTCGGCCGATCATCTCGAATATCTCGATGAGACCGGTGTTGCCGCCATAGCAGCCGCCGGAACGGTCGCGGTGCTGCTGCCCGGCGCATTCTACGCCATCAACGAAACGCAGAAGCCGCCCGTCAAGGCGCTGCGTGCTGCCGGCGTTCCGATCGCCATCGCGACGGACTGCAACCCAGGCACCTCGCCCCTCACCTCACTGCTTCTGACGATGAACATGTCGGCAACACTCTTCGGCCTGACGGTCGAGGAATGCATCGCCGGCGCCACCCGCGAAGGCGCCCGCGCCCTCGGCCTCCTTCAGGAAACCGGTACGATCGAGGCCGGAAAGTCCGCCGATCTTGCCATCTGGGATATCGAGAGCCCGGCGGAGCTCGTCTACCGCATCGGCTTCAATCCACTCTTTGCGCGTGTCTTCAAGGGCGAAAGGATCGACCGTTGACCATCATCCTCCATCCCGGCGCCGTTTCGCTGAAACAGCTGGAAACAATCTATTGGACCGGCGAGCCGGCTCGGCTCGATGCCTCCTTCGATGCCGGCATCGAAAAGGCCGCTGCGCGCATCGCCGAGATCGCCGCCGGCAATGCGCCGGTCTACGGCATCAATACCGGCTTCGGTAAGCTTGCCTCCATCAAGATCGACAGCGCCGATGTGGCGACGCTGCAGCGGAACCTGATCCTCTCGCATTGCTGCGGTGTCGGCGCTCCGCTGCCGGAAAATGTCGTACGGCTCATCATGTCGCTGAAGCTCGTTTCGCTCGGACGCGGCGCGTCCGGCGTGCGGCTGGAACTCGTCCGGCTGATCGAAGGAATGCTCGAAAGGGGTGTCATCCCTGTTATCCCGGAAAAGGGCTCCGTCGGCGCTTCGGGGGATCTTGCACCGCTGGCGCATCTCGCGGCGGTAATGATGGGAGAAGCTGAAGCTTTCTATAAAGGCGAGCGCCTTTCCGGCGCTGAGGCTCTGGAACGGGCCGGCTTGCGGCCCGTCATACTCGCTGCAAAGGAAGGCCTCGCGCTGATCAACGGGACGCAGACGTCGACGGCGCTGGCACTTGCCGGTCTCTTCCGTGCGCATCGCGCCGCCCAGACGGCCCTGATCACCGGCGCCATGTCCACTGACGCGGCGATGGGTTCTTCCGCCCCGTTCCATCCCGATATCCATACGCTTCGCGGTCATCGCGGCCAGATCGATACGGCAACGGCACTTCGGACACTCCTCGAAAGCTCCGTCATCCGCGAAAGCCACATCGAGGGCGACGAGCGCGTCCAGGATCCCTATTGCATTCGTTGCCAGCCACAGGTGGACGGCGCCTGCCTCGATCTCCTGCGTTCCGTTGCCCGCACCCTCGAGATCGAAGCTAATGCGGTGACCGACAATCCGTTGGTTCTTTCGGACAACTCCGTCGTTTCAGGCGGCAATTTCCATGCAGAACCGGTTGCCTTCGCCGCCGACCAGATCGCGCTTGCGGTCTGCGAAATCGGTGCGATCTCGCAGCGGCGCATCGCGCTGCTCGTCGATCCGGCTCTCTCCTACGGCCTGCCGGCCTTCCTCGCCAAGAAGCCGGGGCTCAATTCCGGCCTAATGATCGCGGAGGTCACCTCCGCGGCGCTGATGTCGGAAAACAAGCAGATGTCGCATCCGGCATCGATCGATTCGACGCCGACATCGGCAAACCAGGAAGACCATGTCTCCATGGCCTGCCACGGCGCGCGGCGTCTGCTGCAGATGACCGAAAACCTCTTTGGCATCATTGGCATCGAGGCACTGACGGCAGCGCAAGGTGTCGAGCTGCGTGCACCGCTGACGACCAGTCCCGAATTGCAGAAGGCGATCGCCGCGATCCGTGGCGTCGTCCCCACGCTTGAGGTGGACCGCTATATGGCTGATGACCTCGAGGCCATCAGCAAACTTGTCGCGACCGGCGCGCTGAACGCGTCTGTCTCCGAAAATATCCTCCCGTCACTGGAGATCTGAGATGAGCAATCCCCGTCACAACATCCGCGAAATCCGGGCGCCGCGCGGACCCGAGCTCAACACCAAGAGCTGGATGACCGAGGCGCCGCTGCGCATGCTGATGAACAATCTCGATCCGGACGTCGCGGAAAATCCGAACGAACTGGTGGTCTATGGGGGCATCGGCCGCGCTGCCCGCACCTGGGAGGATTTCGACCGCATCGTTGCGACCTTGAAGACGCTCACGGAAGAGGAGACGCTGCTCGTTCAATCCGGCAAGCCGGTCGGAGTTTTCCGCACGCATAAGGATGCACCCCGCGTTCTGATCGCCAATTCCAACCTCGTGCCCCACTGGGCGACATGGGATCATTTTAACGAACTCGATAAGAAGGGCCTTGCGATGTACGGCCAGATGACGGCCGGTTCGTGGATCTATATCGGCACCCAGGGAATCGTTCAGGGCACCTACGAGACCTTCGTCGAGGCGGGACGCCAGCACTTTGGCGGCAACCTCAAAGGTAAGTGGATACTAACCGGTGGCCTTGGCGGCATGGGCGGCGCGCAGCCGCTCGCAGCCGTCATGGCAGGCGCCTGCTGCCTCGCCGTTGAATGCGACGAAACCCGCATCGATTTCCGTATCCGCACCCGCTATGTCGATGAAAAGGCAAAGACGCTGGATGAGGCGCTGGCGCTGATCGACAAGTGGACCAAGGCCGGTGAAGCCAAGTCCGTCGGCCTGCTCGGCAATGCTGCGGAGATCTTCCCCGAACTGGTCCGGCGCATGAAGGCCGGCGGCCCGCGCCCGGATATCGTCACCGACCAGACCTCCGCGCATGATCCTCGCAATGGCTACCTGCCGGCCGGCTGGACCGTCGAAGAGGCCAAGGCCAAGCGCGAGAGCGATCCGAAGGCCGTCGAAGCCGCCGCCCGCGCATCGATGAAACAGCATGTCGAGGCCATGGTCGCCTTCTGGGATGCAGGTGTTCCGACGCTCGATTACGGCAACAACATCCGCCAGGTTGCCAAGGACGAAGGCCTCGAGAACGCCTTTGCCTTCCCCGGTTTCGTGCCGGCCTATATCCGCCCGCTCTTCTGCCGCGGCATCGGCCCGTTCCGCTGGGCCGCGCTCTCCGGCGATCCGGAGGATATCTACAAGACCGACGCCAAGGTGAAGGAACTGCTTCCTGATAACAAGCACCTCCACAACTGGCTCGACATGGCGCGCGAGCGCATTTCCTTCCAGGGCCTGCCGGCGCGCATCTGCTGGGTCGGTCTCGGCGACCGCCACCGTCTCGGCCTCGCCTTCAACGAGATGGTGAAGAACGGCGAGTTGACGGCGCCGATCGTCATCGGCCGCGATCACCTCGATTCCGGCTCCGTCGCTTCGCCGAACCGCGAGACGGAAGCCATGAAGGACGGCTCGGACGCCGTCTCCGACTGGCCGCTGCTGAACGCTCTTCTCAACACGGCGTCGGGCGCGACCTGGGTGTCGCTGCATCACGGCGGCGGCGTCGGCATGGGCTTCTCCCAGCATTCGGGCATGGTCATTTGCTGCGACGGCACGGATGATGCCGCGCGCCGCGTCGAACGTGTCCTCTGGAACGATCCGGCAACCGGCGTCATGCGCCATGCCGACGCGGGCTACGACATCGCGATCGATTGCGCCAGGGAAAAGGGCCTGCGATTGCCAGGGATTCTCGGGAATTGAACGCATGAAGATCTTGCGCGCCGCCGATCACAAGCGCATGCCTTGGAAGAACGGCGGCGGCGAGACGGTAGAAATCGCCGTTGCTCCGCAGGATGCGGCCCTTGCTGATTTCGACTGGCGGATCAGCATGGCGACCGTTGCCGCGGACGGCCCTTTTTCGATCTTTCCCGGCATCGACCGTACCCTCTCGATCCTCTCCGGCAACGGCATGTCGCTTGCAATCACAGGCCAGAAGCCTGTCTCCCTGACCCAGTCGAGCCAGCCCCTCGCCTTTGCTGCCGATGTGCCGGTCATGGCAACGCTTGCCAACGGCCCGATCACCGATCTCAATGTCATGACGCGGCGCGGCCGCCTTGTGCATGATGTCGAACGACACATGATCGACGGTGACTGGGGCGGGACGGCCGCCAGCGGAACGACGCTATTGCTCTGCCGGGGTGGGACGGTCACCTGCACATATGGCGGTGAAACGGGAATACTGAGCGAAAACGATGCTCTGAAAATCGAAGCCCGCCACCCTGTGACGCTGGCACTTCAAGGCCATGCCATTTGCTATTTGATCCACATCCGGCAGACGTAGCCCCGGCCTGAAATTCCCTCGATATTTGTATAGACAAAAGAAAATGGGCGTGCCTATATGGTTCAATAAAAAGGCAGAACCGCCACATGCCCAAACTAAGAGCAGGGAACATCGGACATGAAAAAAAGATCGATTATTGCTGCGGCTATCGCCGCTCTCATCGCAGGCAGCGCCGCACAGGCGGCTGAGACCAAGGTCTCCATCGGCATTTCCGGCTGGACGGGCTTTGCGCCGCTGACGCTTGCCAAGGAAGCCGGAATTTTCAAGAAGCACGGCCTTGACGTGAACATCGTCAAGGTTCCACAGGCGAGCCGTCACCTGGCGCTGGCATCCGGCGATATACAATGCGCGGCGACCACCGTCGAAACCTGGATTGTCTGGAATGCGGCCGGCGTGGCGACCACGCAGATCTTCCAGCTCGATGTTTCGCACGGGGCCGATGGCATCGCCGCAAAGCCGGGCATCGAGAAGATTTCCGATCTCAAGGGCAAGTCCGTGGCTGCTTCCGCGCCCGGCACCTCGCCCTATTTCCTGCTCGCCTTCATCCTTGCCAAGAACGGGCTGAGCATGAAGGACGTGAAGGTCGTGAACATGGAGCCCGGCCCGGCCGCGCAGGCGCTGCTTGCCGGCCAGAACGATGCGGCCGTCACCTATGAGCCGTACCTTTCCAGCGTCCGCAGCGCTCCGGACAAAGGCAAGATCATCGCGACCACGCTCGATTATCCTGCCGTCATGGACACCTTCGGCTGCACCAAGGCGTTCCTGAAGGACAATCCGGAAGCCGCCAAGGCACTCGCCGCCAGCTATTACGACGCGCTTGAGATGATCAAGACGGACAAGGACAAGTCCTATGAGATCATGGGCAAGGACGTGAAGCAGTCGGGCAAGGAATTCGGCGAATCCGCCGCCTATCTCGAATGGCAGGACAAGGCCGCAGCGCAGCAATTCTTCGATACGACCTTCAAGAGCTTCAACGAGGAAGCTGCCGATCTGCTGCTGCAGGCAGGCGTCATCAAGGCGAAGCCGGACCTCTCGACGCTCGCCGACCCGTCATTCATCAAGTAATTCGCACACATTTGACGGAGCGCCATGGACCATCCAGGCGCTCCTCCTTTTTCTAGCAAGGGCGCGGCATGCATCCTCTTCAACCCATCGGTGCCCGCAGCCGGTTACTTTTCGGCCTGCTGTTCTTCGTCATTTTCTTCCTCGCCTGGGGCTATGCGACGCTTGGGGGCTATGTCTCCGAGACCTTCCTCGCCGATCCGATCACCATGGTGCAGGACGGCTACGATCTGCTCGTCAACCAGGGCTTCCTTTTCGACATCGGCATGACGATCTGGCGTGTGGTCGGCGGTTTCATTCTCTCCGCGCTCGTCGCCGTACCGCTCGGCATCATCATGGGCGCGTATAAGCCGGTCGAAGCGCTGCTCGAGCCCTTCGTCTCTTTTGCGCGGTATCTCCCCGCCTCCGCCTTCGTGCCATTGCTGATCCTTTGGGCGGGGATCGGTGAGACGCAGAAGCTTCTCGTTATCTTCATCGGCGCTGTTTTCCAGATCGTGCTGATGGTCGCCGTCTCCGTTTCCAACACCCGCCGCGACCTCGTCGAGGCAGCCTATACACTCGGCGCCAAGGATAGCGGCGTTGTCCGCCGCGTGCTCATTCCTGCGAGCGCTCCTGACATCGCCGAAACGCTGCGTCTCGTCCTCGGCTGGGCCTGGACCTATGTGATCGTCGCCGAGCTCATCGGCGCCTCGTCCGGGATTGGCTATATGATCATCAACAGCCAGGCGCTGCTCGCGACGGGGCAGATCATCTTCGGAATCATCGTCATCGGCCTCATCGGCCTCGTCTCGGATTTTGCCTTCAAATGGGTGAATCGACGGCTCTTCGCCTGGAGGCTCGCATGAGTGAACTCGTCATCAAAGGCGTGAGCCGCACCTTTCCCGGCGTGCGCGGCGGCAAGCCGACGCTCGCGTTGCAGCCGACCGATCTCGATATTCCGCGCAACGACTTCGTCACCATTCTCGGTCCGTCCGGCTGCGGAAAATCGACGCTCCTGCGCATCATTGCCGGGCTCGACAGGCCGACGACCGGAACTGTGACCTTGGAAGGCCGCGAGGTCAAAGGACCAGGCGCGGACCGCGGCATGGTCTTCCAGTCCTATACGCTTTTCCCCTGGCTGACGGTGCGCGACAATGTTGGTTTCGGCCTGCGCGAGAAGGGCGTCCCGGAAAAGGAAAAGAAGGAGATCGTCGATAGCTACATCGACAAAGTCGGCCTTCGCGGTTTCGAGAACCATTGGCCGAAGCAGCTTTCCGGCGGAATGCAGCAACGCACGGCGATTGCCCGAGCGCTTGCCAACAACCCGAAAATATTGCTGCTCGACGAGCCCTTCGGTGCGCTCGACAACCAGACGCGCGGCCTGATGCAGGAACTCTTGCTCGGCATCTGGGAGCGAGAGCAGAAGACCGTCATCTTCGTTACGCACGATATCGAGGAAGCGGTCTTCATGGCCTCGCGGGTCGTGACGATGACGGCGCGGCCGGGGCGCATCAAATCGATCACGCCGGTCGATCTGCCGCATCCGCGCCATTACACCGTCAAGGCCAGCCCGGAATTCTCCGCGCTCCGTCTGAAGCTGACCGAAGAGATCAGAAGCGAAGCGATCGCCGCGGCGGCACATGGATAGGAAGGAGCCGGCTATGGGAGATATGCCGCTGCACCTGCGCATCTTGAACGATGTCGAAAAGCGGATTCTCTCGGGCGAATGGCCGCCGGGCCACCGGATTCCGTTCGAACACGAACTGACCGTCGTGTACAGCTGCTCGCGCATGACGGTGAACAAGGCGCTGACCGATCTCGTCAAGAAAGGCCTGATCGAGAGGCGACGGAAGGCCGGCAGCTATGTGAGTTTCCCCCATGTCCAGTCCGCCGTCATGGAAATTCACGACCTCAGGCGCGAAGTTCAGGCGCTCGGACTGCCTTATCGCTATCGCATCGTCAGCCGCAAGAAACGCCGGTTTAGACGCGAGGACCATGGGCGCCTCGCGCTGCCCCCATCCGCTTCGGTTCTGGAAGTCATCTGCGACCATTTCGCCGGCGACCGGCCATTCTGCCATGAGGAAAGACTGATCAACCTCGCGGCCGTTCCGGAAGCTGTCGATGAGAGTTTCAAAGAGGCTTCCCCGGGAAGCTGGTTGCTTGGCAAGGTGCCGTGGAGCGCTGCGGAGCATCGCATCCGCGCCGAGTCCGCCAAGACCAGTATTGCCGCGGCACTTGCGATCCCGGCAGGCAGCGCCTGCCTCGTCATCGAGCGCACCACCCATAGCGGCAGCCTCCAGATCACGCATGTGAAGCTCACCTATCCCGGCGATAGACACGAGCTGGTGGCGCAATTCGCCCATAGCTGAGCCAATCCGGGCGAGAAGGCACCATGCCAGCGGCGAGCAAGATTGCCCTTGCGAATCGCTCCGATTTGAGTCCTCCGGTGTTTACCGCCGTAAATCCGCGACGAAACGACCAGTGTCTTGCCGTCGCAAAAAACCCCAAACGAATCGTTATTGCCTGCCCCGGAACCGGCGCTGATAGGCCGGATCGTAAAGCGAGCTTTCGCGGAAATCGCTGGCGGCGAGCGATGGGCCAACGAAGATGATCGCTGTGCGCTCGATCGGCTCTGCCATGACCTTCGTTTCGATGTCGCCGAGCGTGCCGCGCAGGATGCGTTCATCCGGCCAAGACGCCTTGACGACGATCGCGACAGGGCAATCCGCACCGTAAAGCGGCGTCAGCTCGTCGACGACCTGCTTCAACGCGTGAATCGCGAGATGGATTGCGAGCGTCGAGCCTGTCGCCCCGAATTTCGAGAGCGTTTCCTCGTTCGGCATCGGCGAGGCGCGGCCGGAGACGCGGGTGAGCACCAGGCTTTGCGCGACGGCCGGTATCGTCAGTTCGCGTCCGAGCGCGGCGGCGGCGGCGGCAAAGGCCGGAACGCCCGGCGTCATCGTATAGGCAATGCCGTGCCTTTCCAGTCGCCGCACCTGTTCGGCAACCGCGCTCCAGACCGAAAGATCGCCGGAATGCAGGCGTGCCACGTCCTCGCCGGCGCTTGCGGCACGCAGATATTCCGCCTCGATCTCATCAAGCGACATTGGCGCGGTGTCGACGATGCGGGCGCCGGGCGGGCAATATTGCAGCAGTTCAGGCGATACGATCGATCCGGCATAGAGGCAGACCGGACATCTGCCGATGAGGTCGCGTCCGCGAACAGTGATGAGATCGGCCGCGCCGGGCCCTGCTCCAATGAAATGAACCGTCATCCTTCAATCCTTGATCCAGCGCCATTGCGTTACCGGCATCGCCGGGCGCCAGCCGCTCATTTCGCCGAGCGGGGCGGCGCGTGATATTTC
Organism: Rhizobium sp. SVR5-9E; assembly: GCF_056755095.1. NCBI lineage: Bacteria > Pseudomonadati > Pseudomonadota > Alphaproteobacteria > Hyphomicrobiales > Rhizobiaceae > Rhizobium > Rhizobium sp. SVR5-9E. Next base: position 191,635 of record NZ_JBNDHS010000001.1, read on the forward strand.
GAAGCGTGTCAGGGAGCCGCCGCGTTTCGCCTGCTCCGCCAGCAGCGCGGCCTCCATCTCCAGCGTCACCGCATTGGCGACCAGCCGACCGCCGCTTTTGAGCGACGCGATCGCCGCTTCCATGACGCCTGGCTCGCTGCCGCCTCCGCCAACGAATATTGCATCCGGCTCCGGCAGTCCGTTCAGAGCGGCGGGCGCAATTCCCTCGACAACCGCAAGCGCCGGCACACCGAATGCTGAAGCGTTGCGGGCGATCCGCGCAGCGCGTTCGGGCGATTGCTCGATGGCGATTGCCTTCAGTGAAGGGTCGCAGAGCATCCATTCAATGGCAACCGACCCCGAGCCCGCGCCGATATCCCACAACAGTTCGCCATGGCGCGGCGCAAGCGCCGACAGCGTCACAGCGCGGATTTCGCGCTTGGTGATCTGTCCATCGTGCTCGAAGAGCTCGTCGTCCAACCCGGGCGCGAAAGGCAGAACGCGGGCGCCTTCCCCCGCGATGGCCTCGACGGCGCAAACATTGAGCGGATTGATGTCCGTCAGCCGGAAATCCTGTGCCGACGTGTGCCGGATGCGCTCGCGCTCGCCGCCAAGCGCTTCCAGAACGGTGATGCGGGACTGGCCGAAGCCAAGATTTGTGAGAAGCGCCGCCAGTTCACACGGTCCGTTTCCGTCAGAAGTGAGTGCGATGATGCGTCGCCCGGAATGCAGATGCGGCCGGATGAGATCGAGCGGACGCCCGTGCAGCGAGATGCATGCGGTCTCCTGCAAGGGCCAGCCGAGACGCGATGCAGCCATGCTGAAGGCGGAAGGTGCCGGAATGGTGTGCACCTCGTTCGCATCCATATGCCGCGAGAGTGTCGCGCCAACGCCGTAAAGAAACGGATCGCCGGATGCCAGCACGACGACCGGCGTCCCGCGTCGGGCGAGGATCGCTTCAACCGATCTCTCGAACGGGCTTTGCCAGGCAAGCCGCTCGCCTTTGATCAGATTGTCCATTAGCGCGTGATGCCGCGCGCCTCCGAAGACGGCGGGCGCGGCGACTATCAGCCGCTTCGCCTCATCGCCAAGACCGTCTGGACCGTCCTCGCCGATGCCGATAATGGTCAACCATGGTTTCATGGAATGGCTGGGCATATCAGACATGGCAAACATCCGCGTACTGATATTGGGTGGAACGAGCGAAGCGCGCGGTTTGGCGCAGGCGCTGTCCGAAAAGCCTGGTTTCACCATCCTGCTGTCGCTCGCAGGTCGCACCGAAAAACCGTCCAGTCAGCCTGTTCCTGTTCACATCGGAGGATTCGGTGGCGCGGAAGGCCTCGCATCCTTTCTGCGCGACGGCAAATTTCACCTTCTTGTCGATGCGACGCATCCCTTCGCCACTCGCATCTCTTCCAACGCCGAAGAGGCCGCGCGCCTTTCCGGCATAGCCGCCTTTGCGCTCCGCCGCCCCGAATGGGCTCAGCAGTCGGGCGACAACTGGGTCGTGACCAACAGCATTCCCCAGGCGATCACCGCGCTTGGTGCTGCCGCCCGCCGCGTCCTTCTGGCGACCGGACGTCAGGAGGCGCATTGCGCGGAAGCGGCGCCGCAGCACTCCTACCTCGTTCGCAGCGTCGATCCGGTCACCCCGCCGCTTGATGTCCCGAACGTGGAGTACATTCTCGAGCGCGGCCCCTTCGATCTCGACAGCGAGATTGCACTTCTCAAGCGACACCGCATCGATGCGATCGTCGCAAAGAATAGCGGCGGAGCGGCGACCTATGCGAAGATCGAGGCAGCCCGGGATCTCGGCATCGAGGTGTTTATCGTCGCCCGCGCAGCCGCGCCTGCCGTCATGACGGTTGAGACTGTCGACGAAGCGCTCGGCGCGATCGATCACCTCTTTCCTCCGGCGATGGAACGCGGTGTGTAGACAATTGCGGGCTTGCCGCCACCGGAAATGATCCGCGTTTCCGGTGAGCCGACGATGATGCAGGTGGCCATGTCCGCAAGGTCTGCCCGCGCATCGCCGAGCGGCTTGACTGCTATCTGCTCGTCCGGACGTCCGACCGCGCGGCCGAAGATCACCGGCGTCTGCAGCGGCAGCTGCGTGCGAAGCAGCTCAAGAGCCTTGCCGAGCTGCCAGGGCCGCGCCTTGCTGATCGGGTTATACAGGGCGATGACAAAGCTGGCCTTCGCAGCCAAGGCCAGGCGCTTTTCGATGATATCCCAGGGCTTCAGATTGTCCGACAGCGAGATCGCGCAGAAATCGTGACCGAGCGGCGCACCGACGCGCGCAGCGACCGCAAGCATCGCCGTGATCCCCGGCACGACGACGAGCTCGACGGAGCGCCATTCCGCCGGGCCTGTGTCGATTGCCTCGCAGACGGCGGCCGCCATAGCGAAAACGCCCGGATCGCCGCCGGAGACAACGCAGACCTTGCGCCCGCCTGCCGCCATCGTCAGTGCCGCGCTCGCCCGATCCAACTCCTCGCGATTATCGGAGGCATGGCGCTGCTGATGAGCGCCAAGATGCAGCCGATCGAGATAGGGACCGTAACCGAAGAAATCGGTGGATGCAGAAATGGCGGAATGTGCTTCCGGAGTCATCTGCTCCGGATTGCCCGGGCCGGTGCCGATCACAAACAGGATGCCGCTCATCGGTTCGCCTCCCAGCCGGGCACAAGTACCAGCGAGAAATACGGCGCCTCGCCGTCCGGTCGTTCCGCGAGCTTCAGCATCGCCGAGTTCGCCATCGTGCCGCGCTCGACATAGACGGCTTCGCCGAGGCGCCCGGCCGCCTCCAGCGCACGGCGGATCTTCGGAAGATTCCGGCCGACCTTCATGATGACGGCTGCCTGGGTATCCCCGAGCCGCCGCGTCAATTCCGCCTCAGCCATCGTGCCCGGCAGCACGGAAAGCACGTCGTCGCCCTGAACGATCGGCATGCCGGCGAGAGACCAGCAGCCGGACATGGCGCTGATGCCGGGGATCACCTCGGCCGCATAGCGATCGGCAAGCCGCACATGCAGATGCATGTAGGAACCGTAAAACATCGGATCGCCCTCGCTCAGGATCACGACCGTTTTTCCCGCGTCGAGACACGCTGCCACCGCAACAGCCGACGCATCGTAAAAGGCGGTGATCTGGCTCTGGTAGAGCGCGTCACCCTTATCGATCTCGGTGGTCACCGGATAATAGAGCGGCAACAGCTCGGCGCTGGGCTGGATCAGGTGCTGCACGATCGCCCGGCCGTTGCCTCCCCTGCCCTGCTTGGCGAAATAGGCAATGACGTCCGCGGCTTCGATTGCCTTGGCGGCCTTGATTGTCAGCAGATCCGGGTCGCCTGGACCGGTGCCGACGCCGATGAGACGGCCCGGTCCTGTCATAGTCCGGGCCTCGCCAGCGCGTTGATTGCGGCGGCCGTCATCGCGCTGCCGCCGAGACGGCCGCGAACGATGGCAAACGGCACGCCATAGGAATTCTCCGCTAGCGCATCCTTGGATTCGGCGGCGCCGACGAAGCCGACCGGCATGCCAATGATCGCAGCCGGTTTTGGCGCACCGTCGCGCAGCCGTTCGAGCAGGTAGAAAAGTGCCGTCGGGGCATTGCCGATGGCAACAACGCTGCCCGCCAGCCGATCGAGCCAGAGATCGATGGCGGCCGCCGAACGCGTGTTGCCGCTCGCCTGGGCCAATTCCGGCGTGCGCGGATCGCGCAGCGTGCAGACCACGTCATTCTTCGCCGGCAGCCGGGCGCGCGTGACGCCATGGGCCACCATCTCCGCATCGCAGAAAATCGGGGCGCCTTTCTGCAAGGCGCCGCGCGCGGCATTCACGAAATCCGGGGAGAACTCGAAGTGTGCAGCCGCTTCCACCATCCCGCAGGCGTGAATCATGCGCACGGCGACCTCGGCCTCGTCCGGCGAAAAGCGCGAAAGATCGGCTTCGCTGCGAATGATCGCGAAAGAGCGCTCATAGATCGCGTCGCCGCTGCGGATATAATCGTAGTCTGGCATTCCTATTCCTGTCTGAGCGCCGCCGCAATTGCCGGGGCGCCAAGCCGTGCGAGGCAGGCAGCCGCCGATTCGCCAGCGCTCTTGTTCTTCCCGATAAGCCGGGCGAGCTTCTCTATAGCCAAATTAATCTCGCCGCCAGCAATCGTTACGTCCGGCCTGTCATTCGCACGCCCATTGAGGACAATACCATAACCGCCAGGCATTCCGGTGAGCGTCAGCGCTGGCCGCGGATGAGCGCACCCCTTCGCACAGCCTGAAAGATGAACCGTCAGCGATCCGTCGAGGAGGACCGCCGCCCGCTGCGACAGATCCTGCGCCAGTCCCCGCGTTTCATAGAGACCCGAGGCGCAGGCTCCTACGCCGGCACAGGCGGCAATATTTGAAGATGCCTCGCTGGGATCGGAGCTGAAACCGTGCCTCGTTGAGGCCACCTGCAGCTTCTTTGCATTCTCGGCTTCCAAGCCCGTGACAAATAACAACCGGCGGGGCGCCAGCCGAATCTCGGCGCCCCCCAATCTCTCCGCCTCTTGCAGAAGGGCTGAAAGGTCAACTGCCTGCATCTGACCAAAGCGTGGCCTGAGGCCGAGCGTAAAGCTGCCATCGGCGAGCTCATGCGTTCCGGGCCACGGCATTTCTGCCTGCGGCGGGGCCGCGAAATGCGCTGCCCTTGCCGGGAACGCCTCTTGCAAGACAGCCGTTCTTATATCGCGCGCTCGCGCGTGCAGACCGGCTTCCGCCAGCGTCTCCAGTAATTGTCCTATCGCACGGACGGCGTCATTCGCCGAGCCGACGGAAACGGGCTGTGCCATCATCGCATCGCCGTCGATCGCAACCAGCCAGCGGCCGTCGTCCATAGCTACAGCGCGGATATCCGCCGCAAGACCGGACAGGCCGAAACGCCCTCCGCCGTCAACGACGATGGAAAGTTTCGGCGCAAGGCGCGGGGAAGAGAGTGCGGCGCTAAGCTCACCCCGCAACTGCGCTTCCATGGCGGCGGCATTGCCGGCCTCACTTGGATCGATGCCATGCAGCGGTGAGAGCTCGATAGCCGGACCGGCCGGGACGATGATCCCGGCAGCATCGATATCGGCTGCAAGTTGCTCGACGCTCTCGGTCCGCAGCCCGCGGATCTGCAGATTCCCGCGAGCGGTGATTTCCAGAAGGCCATTGCCGTTTGCCGCGGCGGAAGCCGCCAGCGCCTTGAATTGTGCCAGCGACAGCGCACCGCCGGCGGGTCGCAGCCTGACGAGCAGACCGTCGCCGGTCACCATCGGAGCAGCCAGCGTCGGACAGGCGCCTCGCCGCAAGCCCGACGGTGCGGCGGTGCGCTCATCCATTTCGATCTGTCTTTCGCCGGCAAAGCCCATGGCTCATCCTTTCATCCCATGTCCTTACAGGATGGGGGACGCGGCAAAGCGCCGGCCCTATCACTCGAAGTCGCGGCCTTTGCGGAGCAGGTAAATGTCCATGATCCAGCCGTGCCGCTCGCGCGCTTCCGCCCGCGTTCGTACGATATCGTCGGCGACATCGCCAAGCCGCCCGGCACGGATGATTTCATCCTTGGTGCCGAGGTAGGCTCCCCAGAAAATCTCCGCATCCGCATCGTCGATCTTCGCGAAGGCCTGTATGCCGTCGAGCATCACGACCGTACTTTCCGCCTTCAGCCCCTCTTCGGCAAGTCTTCGGCCGGTCGTGATCTCCACCGGCTTGCCGACGAGATTGACCGGAATGCGGTGGCTCGCTGCAAGCGCCTGAATGCTGGTAATGCCCGGGATGACGGTGATCGCGAATTCTACCTTGGCCCGCACGCGTTCCAGGATGCGCAACGTGCTGTCATAAAGGCTCGGGTCGCCCCACACGAGAAAGGCCGCCGATCCGTTTTCCGGCAGGCGGCCGATCAGGCCGAGATACGTCGCAGCGATCGCGGCATGCCAGTCATCGACGCTTTGCACATAGCTGCGATCCTTCGTCTCGCGCACCGGTACGGCGAACTCGACCGTCTTTCCGGCAGCCCGCTGGACATATCGCTCGCAGATTTCGCGCCGGACTTCTGCAAGCTCCTCCTTCTTCGCACCCTTCGTGGGAATGAAAATAAGATCGGCGGCATTCATCGCGTTGATCGCCTGAATGGTCACATGCTCCGGGTTTCCGGTTCCAATGCCGATAACGTAGATATGTCTCACGTAGTCTCCTTGCGGTCTCGCGCTGCTCTCAGCGGATCATGAGAGCCGTGCCGTAGAGCCCGATCGCGAAGACCGTGTGCGCAATCAGGTTGAGCGCGCGCACCTTGTTCGGGTTCGGCCTCTTCGACGCGGCCCGGCCGAGACCAAGGCCCGGCTGCAGCAGGAACCAACCGGCGCCCACGGTGACAATGCCGAGAATCCAGGCAGGGATGAAGGTCGGCGCCGCCAGCCACGATGGACCCATGATAACCGCAAGAACAAGGCCGTAGATGATGCCGATCGCATAGTGGCCGATCCATCCCAGCGCCAGTTCATGTTCATAGGGCTTCGCATCTGCAATTGCGTCGTGAAACACCTTGCCGCGACCGAGATGCCAAAACCAGCGCCCGACAGGCGCCCAGTTGGAAGCGGGCTGGCCGAAAACGCCGGAAAGGATGATTGCCCAGATATCCATGAGGATCGTCGCGCCGATCCCCATTGCGATGCCGCGCCATAAAATCTCGAACATGAAGAAAATCCAGATGGGTGAACTCGCATTTGTCTTAGACGCGGGTGGCGGAGCCTGCAACATCGCCCCTCGTGTCGGATGCCAAATCGCTGTGCAAACGGTGCATTTCAATTTGATCGGAAGTACGAGTCCGCCTAAGTTTCGGCCGAACGAGGGAGGTGCACATGAGACTCGATCACACAGCCACGGGCGTCTATGCCATTGCCGCGACGCCCTTTCATCCGGATGGGCGGCTGGATACGGTATCGGTCGATCGGCTCACCGATTTCTATCTTGGCTGCGGCGTCACCGGGCTTACGATTCTCGGCATCATGGGCGAAGCGCCGAAGCTCGAGCCGGAGGAATCGCTTGCGATCACCCGGCAGGTCGTCAAGCGCGCAGGCGTTCCGGTGATCGTCGGCGTGTCTGCGCCAGGCTTCGCGGCAATGCGCTCACTGGCCCGCGGCGCGATGGATCTCGGCGCTGCAGGGGTGATGATCGCCCCGCCGCCATCGCTGCGGACCGACGACCAAATTATCGGCTATTATGCTCAGGCGGTCGAGGCGATCGGCGAAGACATTCCCTTCGTCATCCAGGATTACCCGCTGACACTCACCGTCGTCATGACGCCCGGCGTTATCCAGAAGATCGTCAACAATCACACATCCTGCGTCATGCTCAAGCACGAGGACTGGCCGGGACTTGAGAAGATTTCGCGGTTGCGCACGGCGCAAAAGGCTGGCGACATGCGGGATATCTCGATCCTTTGCGGCAATGGTGGGCTGTTTCTCGATTTCGAGATGGAACGCGGCGCCGATGGCGCGATGACGGGCTATGCCTTCCCGGACATGCTGGTCGACGTCGTCAATCTCCAGCAGGCTGGCAAGCGCGATGCGGCGCACGATCTCTTTGATGCCCACCTGCCGCTTGTTCGCTACGAGCAGCAACAGGGCGTCGGTCTTGCCGTACGCAAATATGTCCTGCAGCGGCGCGGGGCGATCGCCAGCGACGCGCAGCGTAAACCCACCGGCGGCATTTCAGAGAAAGCAAAGGCGGAAGTTGATTTTCTGCTTTCCCGAGTCGCCCGATTCGACAAGCGTGCGGCGCTTTGATCCGTCACCGCACTTGCTAGGTACTGCATCGTCAATCTGGCACAAGGATTGCGTTGAGCCCCTGGTACATCTATCGCTGCTTCGACACGGAGGGCTATCATGGTATCGGTCACAGAGATGATTGGCGCAACCTGGCGTCTCGAAGATGCGATTCGCGAAGTGATCGCTGACCCATCGCAGTTCCCTGATGAAAGCAAACCCATGAAGGAAAAGGCCAAAGCGCTGCCGCACCTTCTGGTTCAGAAATATCCTCATCTTTCCGATATTGAGCACGAACTGCGGGGTATTTTCGAGACCTGCCGCCTGGCAATTGATCATAATTCGATCAGTCCGGTGGTTGCGAAAGCAGCCGTCGCCATTGCCGATGAGTACCGCGAGATCATCATCAGGCTGAAGCACTGACATCTTCTTGGACCCCTGGGGACAGTGAGCGCCTCGGGTGCCGCATTTATCCCAGCTCGTGTCATTCGTGGGTTGACGCGACGTGCCGAGGACACTAGCACGGCTTCTCGAAAGCATCGGGGGACGTTTTCTATGGAAATTTTTACTGCCGCGGGTTTGGCTGCGCTCCTGCAAGTCATCGCGATCGATCTTGTTCTTGCCGGCGATAACGCCGTCGTCATCGGCCTTGCTGCGGCCGGCCTGCCGGCCGAACAGCGCAAGAAGGCCATTCTGGTCGGCATTCTGGCAGCCACCGTACTGCGTGTTGCTTTTGCATCGGTCACGGTTCAACTCCTGAATATCGTCGGCCTATTGCTGGCCGGTGGCCTGCTCCTGCTCTGGGTCTGCTGGAAGATGTGGCGCGAGCTTCGCTCGCAGCATGGAAGCGTCGACGAGACCCTCGATGAAGGAGCGGCCCCGAAATACAAGAAAACCTTCATGCAGGCCGCGAGCCAGATCGTCATCGCCGACGTGTCGATGTCTCTGGACAATGTATTGGCCGTTGCCGGCGCCGCTCGCGAGCATCCGACCGTTCTGATCGTTGGACTTGTACTTTCGATCGCCCTGATGGGCATCGCGGCAAATCTCGTCGCGCGCTTGCTCAACCGCCACCGCTGGATCGCCTATATTGGCCTGCTGATCATCCTCTATGTCGCGCTCGACATGATGTATCGCGGCACCCTGGAAGTCTGGCCTTACATGCAGGGCTAGAAGCGAAGCGCATCGCCTTACAAGGCGGGTCGGCGAAAGCCGGTCCGCCTTTTTGCTTTTTTTGCTGCACCTGCTCGACTCAGGGACTGTTGACAAGCCGTGTGCAGCAAAATCAATCTCGTTGAAAGACGTCTATTCGGGAGGGCTTGAGGTGGCAGACCTGCTGGTGAGCTTGTATTCCAACAAGCTCGATGAGCTAAAGCAGAAGGCCGAAGCGGCTGGCGTGACCATTCGGCCGGCTCTTCCTCCGGAGCTGCATATCGTCGTCGACTGGGTGCGGCTGAACTTCAGCGAGGACTGGGCGAGCGAATGCAATGTTGCCTTTTCGCGTCAGCCCATCGCCTGCCTGATCGCGGTTGAAAACGGTAAATTGCTCGGCTTTGCCTGCTACGACGCCACCGCCCGTGGTTTCTTTGGTCCGACCGGCGTCGATAGCGCCGCCCGCGGCAAGGGCATCGGCCTCGCGCTCTTTTCCGCCTGCCTCCAGACCATGAAAACCCTTGGGTATGCCTATGCCATCATCGGCGACGCCGGCCCCGTCGATTTCTATGCGAAGACAGCCGGCGCCATCGAAATTCCCGCGCCCGACAAGGGCATCTACGAGGGTATGCTGAGAAAGACGTCGAACTAGCCCGAATTCCTTTCAGGCGGCTCAGAGCCCGTAGAAGCGTTCGCCGTTCGATGCCCAGATCTTCTGCTGGTCGGCAGCACTCAGGTTCTTCATGGCATTGCCGAGGGTCTCGATCCAGCGGCTGTAGTCCGCAACGAGATTGACAACGGGCCAGTCGCTTCCGAAGACGAGCCGATCTGAACCGAAGATATCGAAGACAGCCTCCAGATAGGGCTGAAGCCGCTCCGGTGTCCAGTCCGGACCATCCTCGGTGACGATCCCGGAGATCTTGCAATGGACGTGGCGAAGATCACGGAAACGTTCCATGTCGCGCCGCCACGGCTCGAAGTTGCCGCTTCCGATTTCAGGCTTGGCCATGTGATCGACGATGACAGGCAGATCGGGATAACGCTCGATGAACCTGATCGTGTTGAGGATATGCCGCGGCTTGATCAGCGCGTCGAACCGCAGGCCGAGGTCGAGCATGGCGCGGAACGCGGGATCGAGCTCCTTCTTGAGGATCCAGTCGTCTTCCGGCAGGTCCTGAAGGTAGGGACGGATGCTCTTCAGCTTCGGAAAGCGCGCCCAGCCGGCGAGGTCGGCTGCGGCCGTCGGCGCCAAGAGATCGAGCCAGGCAACGACCCCCCTGACGAAATCGCGCCCATCGGCAAGACCAAGAAGGTAGCCGGTTTCATGAACAGAGGACGCGGCGGAGACGAGGACGACGCCCTCGACATTGTTCTTCTCCATCAGCGGAAGGGCATCGCGCGGCCCGTAATCGCGGTACAGCACTTTGTCATCCGGCGACATCCAGAGCGAATAGTAGGGCTCCATCGCCAATGTCCAGAAATGCATATGACAATCGATGCGCCGCATGGCTTCCTCCCTCAAACGTCTGCTCCGCCCGACAAGAGGTTCAGAAAACCAGCCCGATCGCAAGTGCGCCCGGCTCGAAATCGGGTTGAAATATCTTGATTGCGAGTCGCTTTCCTGGGGGTTCAAATCCTGCCCTTCCTGGTTTAGCATCGGTCCATGAGCTTCGAATCCGTCCGCGCCTTTTTCGGCGCACATGCACCCGACATTGAGATCATCGAAACCACCGGCAGCTCTTCGACGGTCGCGCTAGCGGCCGAAGCGCATGGCGTCGAACCTGCGCAGATCGCCAAGACGATCTGCCTGCGGGTCGGCGAAGAGACGATGCTGGTCGTCGCAAGCGGTACGGCACGTCTCGACAACCGGAAATTCAAGGATGCCTTCGGCGGCAAAGGCCGGATGCTGGGACCGGAGGAAGTCCTGGCAGCGACCAGTCATCCGGTCGGCGGTGTCTGCCCCTTCGGGCTACCCGCGCCGATCCCAGTCTATTGCGATATTTCGCTGAAACGCTACGACGAAGTGGTGCCAGCCGCCGGTTCGACAAACTCGGCTGTTCGCATTTCGACGGAGCGGCTGGCCGAACTCACCCGGGCCAAATGGGTCGATGTCTGCCAATAAGTCCGGTCGCAGAACTTCAAATCGCCTAACCAGCGCCTATATGAGTTTCACCGTATGAATTGCACCATGCCGTGGTTGGGCATGAGAGGAGATGAGATGCCGAGTACCGTTTCGCGTCTTGCCAAGTTCGTGGCTATCGCCGCTTTGACGAGCGCTACCATTTTTGCTGCCTATGGCGACGCCGAGGCGCGCCGCGCCGGAGGTTTCGGTGGATTCGGCAGCCGCGGGACGCGCACTTTCCAAGCGCCGCCGGTCACGCGCACCGCGCCGGCTCCGGCCGCGCCGATGGAACGCTCGATGACGCCGCGTCCGCAGACACCCGCCACTGCGCAACAGCCTTTTAACACACAGCGCCCGGGTGGCCTGTTCGGCGGTTTCGGCCGTTCGATGATCGGAGGCCTCATTGCCGGTGGCCTGCTCGGCATGCTGCTCGGCCATGGATTCGGCGGCGGCTTCGGTTTCCTCGGCATGCTGCTGCAGATCGCGCTGATCTTTGGCGCCGTGACGCTTGCCATGCGCTTCTTCGCCAATCGCCGCCAGCCGTCCTACGGTGGAGCCAGTGGCCGGGGCGGTCCGTCTTATAGCAACATGTCGTCGAACAACAATTCGTCGTTTCGCATTCCCACGATCGGTTCCGGCGCCGGCGGCTACCAGCAGCAGCGCAATAATCGGCCGAACGATGAAATCGGGCTCACACAAGCCGATCTCGACCAGTTCGAAGAGCTGCTGACCAAGGTGCAGACTGCCTACGGCGCCGAGGACTACGGCATGCTCCGCAAGCTGACGACGCCCGAAGCCATGTCCTATCTCGCAGAAGAGCTTGGCGAGAACGCCACCAATGGCGTGCGCAACAGCGTCTCCGACGTCAAGCTGCTGCAGGGCGATATTGCCGAAGCCTGGCGCGAAGGCGATCAGGACTATGCGACGCTTGCCATGCGCTATTCGTCGGTCGACGCGATGGTCGACCGCAACACCGGCCGCGTCGTCTCCGGTGACGACAGCCACCCGAGCGAGAGCACCGAAGTCTGGACGTTCACTCGGAGGAATGGCGGCGACTGGAAGCTCGCCGCTATTCAGGGCACCGGTCAGCGCGCAGCCTGAACTATCACCCCTTGAAGGTGTAGTCGGTGATCGACTGCGCCTTCATTTCAATTGAAAAACCGGGATTGGAAGGCGGCATATAGGCGGCGTCCCTGATCACGCACGGATCGAGGAAATGTTCGTGCAAATGGTCGACATATTCGATCACGCGGCCTTCCTTGGTGCCGGACACAGCGACATAGTCGATCATCGACAGGTGCTGCACATATTCGCAAAGGCCGACGCCGCCCGCATGCGGCCAGACCGGTAGGCCGTATTTGGCGGCGATGAGCAGCACCGCCAGCACCTCGTTCAGCCCGCCCATACGGCAGGAGTCGATCTGCACGATGTCGATTGCGCCCTCGGCGATGAACTGCTTGAACATGATGCGGTTCTGGCACATCTCGCCGGTCGCGACCTTGACCGGGCCGATCGCCTCGCGGATCTTCCGATGCCCGGCTACATCATCGGGACTGGTTGGTTCCTCGATGAAGTAGGGTTTGGCGAACGCTAGTTCCTTCACCCAGTCGATCGCTTGGCTGACCTCCCAGACCTGATTGGCGTCGATCATCAGGTAGCGATCCGGTCCAATGACCTCGCGGGCGATGCGCAGGCGGCGGATATCGTCTGCAAGATCGCGGCCGACCTTCATCTTCACGTGGTTGAAACCGGCGTCGATCGCTTCCTGGCAGAGCCGGCGCAGTTTCGCGTCGTCATAGCCGAGCCAGCCGGCGGATGTCGTGTAGGAGGCGTAGCCTTCCTTTTCGAGCGTCGCAATCCGCTCCGCCTTGCCGGCCTCGGCACGTTTCAGGATCGCGACAGCCTCGTCACGCGTCAGAACGTCGGTCAGGTAACGATAGTCGACGATGTCGGCGATTTCTTCCGGACTCATCTCCGCAACGAGCCGCCACACCGGTTTTCCGGCCTGCTTGGCAAGAAGATCCCAGACCGCGTTGACCACCGCCCCGGTCGCAAGATGGATGGCGCCCTTTTCCGGCCCGATCCAGCGGAGCTGGCTGTCGCTTGTCAGATGGCGCCAGAATCTGCCCGGATGGGCGAGAATTTCAGCGAGGTCCGCGCCGAGAACCAGATGCTTCATCGCCTCGATCGCCATGCAGCAGATATCGTTGCCGCGGCCGATGGTGAAGGTCAGACCGTGCCCTGAAAGCTGCGGCTCGTCGGTATCCAGAATGACGTAAGCCGCCGAATAGTCGGGATCCGGGTTCATCGCGTCGGATCCGTCGAGGCTCTGCGAGGTCGGAAAGCGAAGATCAAAGACACGAAGGCCGGTAATGCGGGTCATGGGCTCCTCCCCCGGAGGCTCGGACGATCAGATCGTCCAGCCGCCGTCAATGCAATAGGCCTGGCCGCTGGTATAGGTGGCACCGGCGAGGTAGACGGCAAGATCGGCGATCTCTTCGGGCGTGCCGAGACGGCCCATCGGCTGGCGCGAAATGAAGGCGGCACGCGCTGTCTCATAGTCACCCTGCGCGCGCATGCGGTCCTGCAGGGACGGGCTTTCGACGGTACCAGGGCAGATGGCGTTGCAGCGGATGCCGTTCGCCACGTAATCGGCGGCAACCGATTTCGTGAGACCGAGCACGGCGGCCTTGGTGACGCCGTAGGCAAAGCGGTTCGGCACGCCTTTGATGCTGGAGGCGACGGAAGCCATGTTGATGATCGACCCGTCTTTCCGCTCCAACATGCCGGGCAGCACGGCGCGGATCGTGCGGATCATCGCCTTGACGTTGAGATCGAAGGCGAATTCCAGATCCGAATCCTTCATTTCGAGAATGGACCCGGCGTGCACGAAGCCAGCGCAATTGAAGAGCACGTCGACGGCGCCGATTTCAGCGACCAGCGCCTTCACCGCCTCCTCGTCCAGCACATTGAGCTTGTGCGTCGATATGCCGGTCTCTTCGGCAAGCGCTGCCAGCGCATCCGTATTGATATCCGTTGCGTGGACCTTTGCTCCGGCCTGATGGAACGCAATCGCGCTGGCGCGGCCGATGCCCTGCGCTGCGGCCGTGATCAGGACTGTCTTGCCGGAAAGAGTGATGCTCATGTCTTGGCCTCTTCAGGATCAACAATGCGGGAGGAAGCGCAATCAGCGTTGCGAAGATTCGCAGCAAAGGAAGTGCGACATCCCTACTCCTCCTCCTTGAGCGGTCGGTCGTCTGCATGCGTATCGCACTATCGATAGGAAGCTTGGACGGAAAAGGCAACGATCATCTTTTCCACACCACGGCGTGCCCCGCGGGGGCTACCTTCTTGACGCAGAAAAACGAAAATCCCGAATCTCGGACTTGCGCAACCGGTCGATCTTCTGAATGGTGCTGGCTGAGGAGTACCGGCGCACACGGCTGTCCGGCGATGTAGATTCGGAAGATTTCTTGTGACTGTTTCATCCCCCCGCACCTTCTTGTCGTCCCTGTTCCATGAGGCCGTACGGGCGGCCGACCCGCTGACCGGTATCAAGGCGCATTTGCCCGCAAAGCCAAAAGGCCGCACCGTAGTCATCGGCGCCGGCAAGGGTGCCGCACAGATGGCACGCGCGCTTGAGAGCGTCTGGGACGGGTCGCTCGATGGCGTCGTGGTTACACGTTACGGCTATGGCTGCGAAACGCAGTCGATCGAGATCATCGAGGCTGCTCATCCGGTGCCGGATGCCGCTGGCCTTGCCGCATCCAAGCGGCTGGTGGAAGCGGCGAAGGACCTGACGCCGGACGATCTGGTGATCGCGCTGATCTGCGGCGGCGGCTCCGCCTTGCTGCCGGCGCCGCCCGAAGGCTTGACCCTCGACGACGAGATTGCGCTGAACGAGATGCTGCTTGCCTCGGGGGCGCCGATTTCGGCGATGAACGTTGTGCGCAAGCATCTGTCCACGATCAAGGGCGGACGGCTGGCCGCTGCCACAAAGGCGCGCGTTGTCAGCCTGATCGTTTCGGACATCCCGGGCGACAATCCTGCGCATGTCGCCTCCGGCCCGACCGTTCCTGACAGCTCGACCCGGCAGGACGCTTTGGAAATAGTCCGCCAATACGGACTGAAATTACCGCAGGCGGCCCTTAACCATCTTGCCTCGCCGCAAGCCGATGCGCCTGGCGCGGACGATCCGATCTTTGCCGGGCATACGCACCATATCATCGCCTCGGCCGGCGTTTCGCTCGAGGCGGCCGCGGCGCTCGCGGGGTCACAGGGCATTACGCCGGTGATCCTCTCGGATTCGATCGAAGGCGAGTCCCGTGACGTCGCGCTGGTGCATGCGGCGATCGCCCGCGAGGTGCTTGGCCATAACCGGCCCTTCGAGAAGCCGGTGGTCATCCTGTCCGGCGGCGAGACGACCGTTACGCTGAGGGCCAAAGGCGGCAAGGGCGGACGCAACGGCGAATTCGCGCTCGCCGCAGCGCTGGCGATCGACGGCCATGACATCCATCTGCTGGCCGCCGATACCGACGGCATCGACGGCTCGGAAGACAATGCAGGCGCGTTCGCCGACGGTTCCACGGTCAAACGCCTGCGTGCCCAAGGCCTCGATCCCCGCCGGCTGCTTGACGCCAACGACAGCTATTCAGGCTTTCAAGCAATCGGCGATCTCTTTGAGACCGGACCGACGGGCACCAACGTCAATGACTTCAGGGCGATTCTGATTCGCTAGGTCCCGGCGGAAGGTGTTCAGCCGCTAACCGCAACTCTACTCTCCCGGCGGAAGGCGTCCGGGCTCTTGAACATCCATTTGCGGAATGCGCGATAGAAGGCGCTGGGTTCGGAGTAGCCGAGCTGTGTTGCGATATCGCCGACCGTCTTCGACGTGTTGAGCAGCATGTCGACGGCAAGGTCGCGGCGTATGTCGTCCTTGATGGCGGCATAGCTCTGGCCTTCCTCGTCGAGTCTGTGGCGCAGCGTGGACGGCGGCATCCGCATTTCGGCCGCGAGGTCCACGAAACTCGACCAGGCAGTCGGAGGCACGCGGCCGAGCCTGCGGCGCACGCTGGCAGCGAGCCCGGCATCGTAGCGGTAGCGCACGAGAATGTTCGCCGGCGCACCGCGCAGGAATTGCTTCAGTGCCTGCTCGGAGCGTGAGACCGGCAGGTCAAGCATGGCGATGTCGAAGCCAAGCCGACTGATCGGCTGGGAGAAACGAACCGGCGCGCCGAAGAAGAGCCGGTAATCGGCCCCTTGTTGAGGTTCGTCGCACCGGAAATCGACCAGCCGGATCGGAATGCGGCGGCCAACCAGCCAACAGGTGATCCCGTGGAGAATGATCCAGTACGTGCGATAGGCGAAAGCCGAGCGCGGCGGACCGGCATCCCTGAGTTCGATCTGTGCCATCCCGTCGCGGATGACGAGTTCGCCCCGTGGATCCTCCAGCACGATATTGAGGAAACGCAGCGCCCGGCGCAAGGCGTGGCCGAGCGTCGGCGCATGCAGCACGCAGTGGCAGAGCAAGGTGAAGCTTCCTCTGCGCATTGGACGTCCGCCCATCCCGAAGAATTCGTCGTCGAGTTCGGCCGCGATCGCGAGCCACAGTGCGCCATAGACTTCGGCCGAGACGGGCTCGTCGACATTCTCCGGCAGGCCGATTGCGGCGAGCATAGCCTCCGCCGGCTTTCCCATCCGGCGGAGGCTTTCGAGCGCTTCCTCGACAAATCCTGGCGCGATCATGCGCCTCTCGATTTCCGCCATTGCCGCCTCCCGGTGTGGCAAAACTGTCCGAAATTATGGAGCAGTTTAGTCATCGCTTGCAATAGTGGGACGACATAGACTCCGTGCTATTCTGGAGGAGCCAATTTGCAGCGCCAAGCGTCTGCAGCTGGCCTAGGCGCTGCATGAGAGGAGCATGTTAGGGCTGTGGGAGGAAATCCATGTTGATCCGTGGCGCAAGCTTTATCGTCACCGGCGGCGGCTCCGGCCTGGGCGCGGCGACGGCGAGGATGCTGGTCGCAGACGGCTCCCGCGTCGTCATTGCCGACCTCAACGACGAAGCCGGTGAAAAGATCGCGGCGGAACTCGGTACGGATGTTCGTTACGTTCATGCCGACGTCACAAGCGCGGAGGATGGCGCAAATGTCGTCGCTGCCGCGCTCGAGGCATTTGGCGGTCTGCGCGGGCTTATCAATTGCGCCGGCATAGCGCCGGCTGAAAAGGTGATCGGGCGCGACGGTCCCCATCGGCTCGAGAGCTTTGCGCAGACGATCGGCATCAATCTCGTCGGCACCTTCAACATGATCCGGCTGGCCGCATCCGCCATCCAGCAAGAGGAACCGGACGCGGAGGGCGAGCGTGGCGTGATCGTCAATACGGCCTCGGTTGCAGCCTTCGATGGACAGGTCGGGCAGGCCGCCTATTCCGCCTCCAAGGGCGGGATCGCGGCGATGACGCTGCCGATTGCCCGCGAACTCGCCCGCCACGGCATACGCGTCGTATCGATCGCTCCCGGCATCTTCGAGACGCCGATGATGGCAGGTATGCCACACGAGGTTCAGGAGGCGCTTGGCAAGAGCGTCCCCTTCCCGTCTCGTCTCGGCCGGCCCGCTGAATTTGCCGCCCTGGTGCGCCATATATGTGAGAACAGCATGCTGAACGGCGAGGTCATCCGCCTCGACGGCGCATTGCGAATGAGCGCCCGCTGAGCGGTCCCTCGGGAGGAAAAGACATGGCATTGCAGGACCCAGTCGTGATCGTCGGCTCGGCGCGCACGCCGATCGGCGGATTTCAGGGTGAACTCCGCGACGCGGCAGCGCCCGAACTTGGGGCAGCAGCGATCCGCGCTGCCCTTCAGCGCAGCCAGGTCGGGCCCGAAACCGTCGACGAAGTCGTCTTCGGCTGCGTGCTTCCTGCCGGCCAAGGGCAGGCGCCGGCAAGGCAGGCGGCGATCGGCGCCGGGCTGCCCTTCTCGACCGCCGCCAGTACCGTCAACAAGATGTGCGGCTCCGGCATGAAAGCCGCGATGATCGCTCACGACCTGATTGCCGCCGGGAGTACCTCCATCGCCGTCGCGGGCGGCATGGAAAGCATGACGAATGCGCCCTATCTCCTCGATCGGGCACGGGGCGGCTACCGCCTCGGCCACGGGCGCGTCATCGACCACATGTTCCTCGACGGGCTGGAGGATGCTTACGACAAGGGGCGGTTGATGGGCACCTTCGCGGAAGACTGTGCAGAGGCCTACCAGTTTACGCGCGCGGCGCAGGACACCTACGCCATCGCTTCGCTGACCCGAGCGCAAAAAGCAATCGAAGCCGGCTATTTCGACGCCGAGGTAACTCCTGTTACCGTCAAAGGCGGCAAAGGTGAGCATGCGGTCGACCGCGACGAGCAGCCGGGCAAGGCGAAGCTCGACAAGATCCCGACCCTCAAGCCGGCATTCCGCGATGGCGGCACCGTGACCGCCGCCAATTCCAGCTCGATTTCCGACGGTGCCGCCGCGCTGGTGCTCATGCGCCGCTCGGAAGCCGACCGCAGGGGATTGCAGCCTCTCGCGACCATCACCGGCCACGCCACCCATTCGCAGGCGCCGAACCTGTTTGCGACTGCGCCGATCGGCGCTCTTGGGAAGCTTGCCGATCGAACCGGCTGGGCGCTTGAGGACGTCGATCTCTTCGAGATCAACGAGGCCTTCGCCGTCGTCGCCATGGCGGCGATGCGTGACCTTGACCTGCCGCACGACAAGGTCAACGTGCACGGCGGCGCCTGCGCGCTTGGCCATCCGATCGGCGCTTCCGGAGCGCGCATCATCGTCACGCTGCTCGCGGCACTCGAGCGCTATGATCTCAAGCGCGGCATGGCGGCCCTTTGCATCGGCGGCGGCGAGGCGACCGCCGTCGCCATCGAGCGGCACTAACGAGAATGGGGAGGAAACGCTTATGATCCTTTCCGATGTGCAGCAGCAAATCCGCGATCTCGCCCGCGACTTCGCCCGCGAGCGCCTCGCGCCGGGTGCGGCTGCCCGCGATCGCGATCACGCCTTTCCCCGCGAGGAACTCAAGGAGATGGGCGAGCTCGGCCTTCTCGGCATGCTCGTTCCGGAAGCCTATGGCGGCTCCGACACCGGCACCGTAGCCTATGCCGCGGCCGTCGAGGAAATCGCCGCAGGCGATGGGCCGTGCTCAACCATCATGAGCGTCCACAGCTCGGTCGGCTGCGTGCCGATCCTGAAATTCGGCAGCGAGGAGCAGAAGCAGCGCTTCCTGCCGAAGCTCGCGAGCGGCGAATGGATCGGCGGCTTCGCGCTGACCGAGCCGCAGGCGGGCTCCGACGCATCCAACCTGCGCAGCCGCGCGCGACGCGACGGCGATCACTATGTCATCGACGGCGCCAAGCAGTTCATCACGTCAGGCAAAAACGGCCAGATGATCATCGTCTTCGCCGTCACCGATCCCGAGGCCGGCAAGAAGGGCATCACTGCCTTCATCGTGCCGACCGACACGCCCGGCTATGAGGTCATCCGCGTCGAGGAAAAGCTTGGCCTGCATTCCACCGACACTTGCCAGATCGCCTTCAACGGCATGCGCATCCCCGTGGAGCTCAGGCTCGGCGAGGAGGGCGAAGGGTACCGTATCGCGCTCGCAAACCTCGAGGGCGGACGGATTGGCATCGCCGCGCAAGCGGTCGGCATGGCGCGCGCGGCCTTCGAGGCGGCGCGTGACTATGCCCGGGAGAGAATAGCCTTCGGCAAGCCTGTCATCGAACATCAGGCGGTCGCCTTCCGCCTGGCCGACATGGCGACGCAGATCGAGGCAGCACGCAACCTCGTTTTCCATGCGGCCGAGCTGCGTGAAAACGGGCTCCCCTGCCTTTCGGAAGCATCTATGGCGAAGCTCTTCGCCTCCGAAATGGCCGAGCGCGTCTGCTCCGACGCGATCCAGATCCACGGAGGCTACGGCTACATGGCCGACTATCCGGTCGAGCGTATCTACCGGGATGTCCGCATCTGCCAGATTTACGAGGGAACCAGTGACGTGCAGCGCATGGTGATTGCACGCAATCTATAGCAAACACGGGCCGTCCTGTTTCCGGGAGGAGCGGAACGGGGCGGCAAAGGGAGGAACGAGACCATATGACGCAAGCCGCTCAACTGAGCCTGCATGTCCCAGAACCCGCCGTCCGTCCGGGCGGCCAGCCTGATTTTTCAAACGTCAAGATCGCCAAAGCGGGCGCGGTGCCGCGCCCCGAGGTCGATGTCGCGCCCGAGGATATCCGCGATCTCGCCTACTCGATCATTCGCGTCCTCAATCGCGAGGGAGAGGCGGTGGGTCCGTGGGCCGGCATGCTTTCCGACGAGGAACTGCTCACCGGTCTCCGCAACATGATGAAGCTTCGCGCCTTCGACGCCCGCATGCTGATGGCGCAGCGCCAGGGCAAGACGTCCTTCTACATGCAGCATCTCGGCGAAGAGGCCGTGAGCTGCGCCTTTCGAAAGGCGCTTAGCAAGGGGGACATGAACTTTCCGACTTATCGGCAGGCGGGTCTTTTGATCGCCGACGACTATCCGATGGTCGAGATGATGAACCAGATCTACTCCAACGAGGCTGATCCGCTGCACGGCCGGCAATTGCCGATCATGTACTCCTCGAAGGAGCACGGCTTCTTCACCATTTCCGGCAATCTGGCGACGCAATACGTTCAGGCGGTCGGCTGGGCAATGGCCTCCGCCATCAAGAAAGACACACGCATTGCCGCCGCCTGGATCGGCGATGGATCGACCGCTGAATCCGACTTCCATTCGGCGCTCGTCTTCGCCTCCACCTACAAACCGCCGGTCATCCTCAATATCGTCAACAATCAGTGGGCGATCTCGACCTTCCAGGGCATCGCACGCGGCGGTTCTGGAACCTTCGCCGCCCGCGGCCTTGGCTTTGGCATCCCGGCACTCCGCGTCGACGGCAACGACTATCTCGCGGTCTATGCCGTTGCCCAGTGGGCGGTCGAGCGCGCCCGGCGCAATCTCGGTCCGACGCTGATCGAGTATGTCACCTACCGCGTCGGCGCCCATTCGACCTCGGACGATCCGAGCGCCTACCGCCCGAAGACCGAGTCCGAGGCCTGGCCGCTCGGAGATCCTGTGCTTCGGTTGAAGAAGCATCTCATCGTCAGGGGCGCCTGGTCCGAAGAGCGCCATCTCCAGGCGGAGGCCGAGATCATGGACGAGGTGATCGAGGCGCAGAAGCAGGCGGAACATCACGGCACGCTGCATGCGGGCGGCAAGCCCTCCGTGCGCGACATCTTCGAGGGTGTCTACGCCGAGATGCCCCCGCATATTCGCCGCCAGCGGCAGAAGGCCGGGTACTGACATGGCAAGAATGACAATGATCGAAGCCGTGCGCAGCGCCATGGACGTTTCGATGGCACGCGACGACGACGTCGTGGTCTTCGGCGAGGACGTCGGCTATTTCGGCGGCGTGTTCCGCTGCACACAGGGGCTTCAGGCAAAATACGGCAAGACTCGTTGTTTCGACGCGCCAATCAGCGAGTCCGGGATCGTCGGCACCGCAATCGGCATGGCAGCCTACGGGCTGAAGCCCTGCGTCGAGATCCAGTTCGCTGACTACATGTACCCGGCCTACGACCAGATCACGCAGGAGGCGGCCCGCATCCGCTACCGCTCGAACGGCGATTTCACCTGCCCGATCGTGCTGCGCATGCCGACGGGCGGCGGAATCTTCGGCGGGCAGACGCATAGCCAGAGCCCGGAGGCACTGTTTACCCATGTTTGTGGACTGAAGGTCGTGGTGCCCTCCAATCCTTATGACGCCAAGGGCCTGCTCATCTCTTCGATCGAGGATCCGGATCCGGTGATGTTCCTGGAGCCGAAGCGGCTCTACAACGGCCCATTCGATGGCCACCATGAACGCCCGGTCACGCCATGGTCGAAACACGAACTTGGCGACGTTCCCGAGGGGCACTACACGATCCCGATCGGCAAGGCAGAGGTGCGCCGGACCGGATCGGCGGTAACGGTGATCGCATATGGCACCATGGTGCATGTGGCTCTGGCAGCTGCCGAAGATACCGGCATCGATGCCGAGGTGATCGACCTGCGCAGCCTGCTGCCGCTCGACCTCGATACCATCGTCCAGTCCGTGTCGAAGACCGGGCGCTGCGTCGTCGTCCACGAGGCAACGCTCACCTCCGGCTTCGGCGCCGAAGTGACAGCGCTCGTGCAGGAGCATTGCTTCTACCATCTGGAGGCGCCCGTTGTTCGGGTTGCCGGTTGGGACACGCCTTACCCGCATGCGCAGGAATGGGACTATTTCCCCGGGCCCGGCCGCGTCGGACGGGCGCTTACCGAAGTCTTGGAGGCCTGAGCCATGGGCGAATTCGTGATCAAGATGCCTGACGTCGGCGAAGGCGTGGCCGAGGCAGAGCTCGTGGAATGGCACGTCAAGGCCGGCGATCCGGTGCGCGAGGATATGGTGATCGCCGCCGTGATGACCGACAAGGCTACGGTCGAGATCCCCTCGCCAGTGACCGGCACTGTCGTCTGGCTCGGAGCCGAGATCGGCGACAAGATCGCTGTGAAGGCGCCACTGGTTCGCATCGAGACTGCGGGGGAAGGCGGCGAGGACAAGGCGGCGGCACCCGCTCCAGCGCCTCCGAAGCCTGTCCAGCCGCTGCGGCTTGTCGAACCGGCAATGCCAGTGGCAGAAAAGCAGCCGGCGGCTCCTCGCGAAGCGACCGCAACGCTGGCGGAAAAACCCCTGGCGTCCCCGGCGGTACGGCTATTTGCCCGGGAGCATGGCGTCGACCTGAGGCAGGTGGCGGGAAGCGGCCCCGTAGGCCGGATTCTGCGCGAAGACATCGACCAGTTCGTCGCCCGCGGCGCTGCCTCCTCTCCGGCGCCGGTAGCACCTGCAAGGAAGACCGCAACCGAAGAGATCAAGCTCACGGGTCTTCGGCGCCGCATCGCTGAGAAAATGTCTGTCGCGGCCTCCCGCATTCCGCACATCACTTATGTCGAGGAAATCGACGTGACGGCGCTGGAAGAGCTCAGGGCCACCATGAACAGCAATCGCAAGCCGGAGCAACCGAAACTGACTGTTCTGCCTTTCCTGATGCGAGCAATCGTGAAGGCGGTAGCCGAGCAGCCAAATTTCAACGCCACGTTCGACGACCATGCAGGCATTCTCACGCGTCACAGTGCCGTCCATATGGGTATTGCGACGCAGACACCGGCAGGACTCATGGTTCCCGTTGTCCGCCATGCCGAGGCGCGCAGCGTCTGGGATTGCGCCGGTGAGATGAGCCGGCTAGCGGAAGCCGCACGCGCCGGCACGGCGACGCGCGACGAGCTCAGCGGCTCGACCATAACCATCAGCTCGCTCGGCGCTCTCGGCGGCGTCGTCTCGACGCCGGTGATCAATCACCCCGAGGTTGCCATCGTCGGTGTCAACAAGATCGCCGTCCGCCCGATCTTCGACGGCACGCAGTTCGTGCCGAGAAAAATCATGAATCTCTCCTCGAGTTTCGACCACCGTATCATCGACGGATGGGATGCCGCGACCTTCGTCCAGCGCATCCGCACGCTGCTCGAGACGCCAGCACTGATTTTCATTGAAGGCTGAGACATGAAAGAGATCGTCTGCAAGCTGCTCGTCATCGGCGCCGGCCCGGGCGGCTATGTCTGCGCCATCCGCGCAGGACAACTCGGCATCGACACGGTGATCGTCGAGGAAAGCAAGCCGGGCGGCACCTGCCTGAATGTCGGATGCATCCCCTCGAAGGCGCTTATCCATGCGGCGGACGAATTTGCCGCCGTGCGCAGCATGACGAATGGCAAGAGCCCGATCGGCATCCGGGTCGCGGATCCTGCCATCGACCTTGCGAAGACCATCGCGTGGAAGGACGGCATCGTCGGCCGCCTGAACGGCGGCGTTTCGGCGCTGCTGCAAAAGGCCAAGGTAAAGGTGGTTCATGGGCGGGCGACCTTTCGCGACGGCAAGACCGTCGAGGTTGGAACGGAGACCGGCGCGCAGATCATCCGCGCCGAAACCGTCGTCATCGCCACCGGATCGGCGCCGGTGGAACTCAGTGCCCTTCCCTTCGGTGGCCGCGTCATTTCCTCCACCGAAGCGCTGTCGCTGACCGAACTGCCGAAAAAGCTCGTGGTTGTCGGCGCCGGCTATATCGGCCTCGAGCTCGGCACTGCTTTTGCCAAGCTGGGTTCCGAAGTGACCGTCGTCGAAGCCATGCCGCAGATCCTGCCGCAATATGACGCTGATCTCGTACGCCCCGTCCAGCGAAAGTTGGGGGAACTCGGCATCCGCATACTGACAGGGGCGAAGGCAAAAGGGCTCTCCGGCGACGGCGGCGCGCTGGCGGTCGAGACAGCGGATGGCCAGGAACAACAGCTGCCCGCCGATCGTATTCTGGTCACCGTCGGACGAAGGCCCAGAACTTCGGGATCGGGACTGGAGGAACTGGACCTCGATCGTTCGGGACCCTACCTGCGCATCGACGATCACTGCCGAACTTCAATGCGGGGCGTCTATGCGATCGGCGATATCACCGGGGAGCCGATGCTTGCCCATCGCGCCATGGCGCAGGGCGAAATGGTGGCCGAGATCGTCGCCGGGCGTAAACGCGCCTGGGACAAGCGCTGCATCCCCGCAGTCTGCTTCACCGACCCGGAGATCGTGACGGCGGGCCTTTCTCCCGGCGAGGCGCGCGCGCAGGGCTATGACGTCCGCGTCGGCCAGTTTCCCTTCAATGCCAATGGCCGCGCCATGACGATGCATTCGGAAGACGGCTTCGTGCGCGTCGTGGCACGAACCGATACCAATCTCGTGCTCGGTTTGCAGGCTGTCGGCGTCGGCGTCTCCGAGCTTTCAGCCATGTTCGCGCACACCATGGAAATGGGCGCGCGGCTCGAGGATATCGCAGGAACGATCCACGCCCACCCGACGCGCAGCGAAGGCGTGCAGGAGGCCGCCCTCAAGGCGCTTGGCCACGCGTTGCACATCTAGACGCGGCTAAGCCGCGTACCTTGCTGCGGTCACGAGGGCAATGCGGCTCTCCATCTGGCCGTGGCTTCCAGCCACTGCCGGGTACGTGCCTCCGGATCAGTATGCAGCGTGATGTCCGTCACCACGGCCGCACTGTCTGCGCCATGCGCAAAGACGCCGTCGATGCGATCGATATTGAGACCGCCGATGGCGACGAGCGGCAGGCTGCCGATCCGCGCCTTCCATTCACGCAGCCGTTCCAGGCCTTGCGGCGCCCATTTCATCTGCTTCAGGATCGTCGGATAGACGGGGCCGAGGGCGACATAGTCTGGCTCCGCCGCCAGCGCCGCCTCCAGTTCAGCCTCGTCATGGGTCGAGAGGCCGAGCTTCAGGCCAGCCGCACGGATCGCGTTGAGATCGGCCTCAGCAAGGTCTTCCTGGCCAAGATGGAGGAAATCGCATCCCTCGTCGATTGCCAGTTTCCAATAGTCGTTGACGATCAGCTGGCAGCCATATGCGGAGCAGATCGCCTTTGCGGTACGGATCTCAACGCGGATCTCCGCCTCCGTACGGTCCTTGATGCGCAGTTGAACAAGCTTAACGCCCAGCGGCACGAGACGAGCGATCAACTCGGCGCTGTCAACGATCAGGTAGAAGGGGTCGAGCCTCATGCGAACACCGCCTTCCCGATAACCGGGGTCGAGGGCACGGCCATGTCGCGCGGTTCCAGCATGCCGGCGCCGAATGCCAGTCTTCCGGCCTCAATCGCCTTGGCGAAGGAATCGGCCATCTCGACGGGGTTGCCGGCACCGGCGACCGCGGTGTTCAGAAGCACGGCATCGAAACCGAGTTCCATGACCATTGCGGCATGCGACGGCCGGCCGATGCCTGCATCGACGATGAGCGGTATATCGGGGAAGTGCGCTCTGATCGCACGAAGCGCG
Source organism: Rhizobium sp. SVR5-9E (assembly GCF_056755095.1). Classification (NCBI taxonomy): domain Bacteria; kingdom Pseudomonadati; phylum Pseudomonadota; class Alphaproteobacteria; order Hyphomicrobiales; family Rhizobiaceae; genus Rhizobium; species Rhizobium sp. SVR5-9E. The sequence continues at coordinate 217,638 of NZ_JBNDHS010000001.1, forward strand.
GAGGGGTTGAGCGGCCCGGCGGCGCTCCCGATCGGCGCGCACCAGGGCATCAGGACCTTGCAGCCCGCTTCGATCAGCCGTTCCGCAACGACGAGGTCGTCAGTCGTATAGGGAAAGACTTCGAAGCCTTCACTCGAGAGAATGCGCGCAGCCTCCACGAGCCCAAACACATCGGGTTGCAGCGTATCGTGATTGCCGATCACCTCGAGCTTTATCCAGTTGGTTCCAAACACCTCGCGCGCCATCTTGGCCGTCAGCACCGCTTCCGAGACGCCATGACAGCCTGCGGTATTGGGCAGCACGCGCACGTCCAGCGCCCTGATCATCTCGAAAAACGCGCCGCCGTTTCGGCCGCCGGCGGCTTCCCGGCGCAGCGAGACCGTCACGATCTCCGTTCCCGATCGCTTCACCGCCTCGGAAAGGATAGCCGGCGAAGGATAGCGGGCAGTGCCGAGGAGTAGGCGGGACGTAACATCGGTTCCGTATAGGTTCAGCATCGGTCAGCCTCCCTGCATCGGCGTCAGGACTTCTATCCTGTCGTTCTCATTGAGGCTGTGGGCCAAGCGGTCCTCCCGGTGAACGAGCTCGCCATTGACGGCGGTCGCCAGCCAATCGCCCTCGTATTCCATCAGCGTCAGCACTTCGGAGAGCGTCGTTGCGGCGATATCCTGAGGCTCACCATTGACGATCAGTCTCATGGGGCATTCCTTCCAGTTGGGTTGAAGACAAGATCCGCGGCTTTGGCGGCCATCGCCGGTGCGAGCAGAAAGCCGTGGCGATAGAGACCGTTGACAACGACTGCCTTTCCTTCGCGGGTCGCGCGGGGGAAGTTGTCGGGAAAGGCGGGCCGGATGCCGACGCCGGTTTCGACAACCGTTGCGTCGGCAAACGCGGGGTGCAGCGCATAGGCGGCGTTCAGCAATTCCATCAACGAGCGCGCCGAGACCGGACCATCGAACTCGGTCTCGATCATCGTGGCACCGATCATGAAAAGCCCGCCGCCACGGGGGACGACATAGACCGGAATGCGAGGGTGCAGGAGACGAACCGGACGGTCGAGCGTCACCTCATGGGTTTGGAGGTAGAGCATTTCGCCGCGGACGCCTCGCAGGCCCTCCGTCTTTCCGATTTGCCCAGCGCCGGTGCAGTCGACACAGTCGTCGAAGCCGCGCTCGTCAGCGCACTCGCCGACGAACGACACACCCTGCATCGTCAGTTTCTCTCGCAGCATCGTCAGCGCTCGGCGCGGGTCGAGGTGCGCTTCGCGGGAAAAGAACAAACCTTGCCTGAAGCGCCCGGCAAGCGCCGGTTCCAGCGAGGCAATATCCTCTTCACGAAGCCACTCGTAACCTGAAGTGCGGCTAGCGAAGCGTTGCAACTCGCTTTGGTCGCGCGCGGGCGCCACCACGAGCGTGCCGTTCCTTCGAACTTCCGTCGGCAGTATCGCATCCCACCGGTCGGCTGCGTCGAGGCCGTGCACGAGCACAGCTTCCTCCGCACTTTCCCGCTCGCACCAGGGCGCCAGCATTCCGCCGGCCAGCCACGATGCGGCACGGCGGAATCCCGGAGACTGGTCGAACACGGTAACCTCGGCTCCGCGGGTGCGAAGCTCATGGGCCACCGTGAGGCCGGCAACGCCGGCCCCTTTGACAAGCATGCGCATGTCAGCCGTCCGAAGGCTTGATGCCATCGACCGGCATGTAGAGATCGCCGCCGTCCCGGTAGCGAGCCGCCATAGCGTCCAAGCCCTCCTTCTGCGCTTCGGCGCGGATGTCATGCGAGATCCGCATCGAGCAGAATTTCGGGCCGCACATCGAGCAGAAGTGCGCGACCTTGTGCGCCTCCTTCGGCAGCGTCTCATCGTGGAAGGAACGTGCCGTTTCGGGATCGAGCGAGAGGTTGAACTGGTCCTCCCAGCGGAATTCGAAACGGGCGCGCGACAGCGCGTCGTCGCGCACCTGAGCGGCCGGGTGCCCCTTGGCGAGATCGGCTGCATGGGCGGCGATCTTATAGGTGATGACGCCGGTCTTGACGTCGTTGCGATCCGGCAGGCCAAGGTGCTCCTTCGGCGTAACGTAGCAGAGCATCGCCGTGCCGAACCAGCCGATCATCGCCGCCCCAATGCCGGAGGTGATGTGGTCGTAGCCGGGCGCGATGTCGGTTGTCAGCGGCCCCAGCGTATAGAAGGGCGCTTCGCCGCAGACGGCGAGCTGCTTGTCCATGTTCTCCTTGATCTTGTGCATCGGCACGTGGCCGGGCCCTTCGATCATGACCTGGCAGTCCTTCGCCCAGGCTATCTTCGTGAGTTCGCCAAGGGTCTCGAGCTCGGCGAACTGCGCGGCATCGTTGGCGTCGGCAATCGAACCCGGGCGCAGGCCGTCGCCCAGCGAGAAGGAGACGTCATAGGCGCGGCAGATATCGCAGATCTCTTCGAAATGTTCGTAGAGGAAGCTCTCGCGGTGGTGATGCAGACACCACTTCGCCATGATCGAGCCGCCGCGCGAGACGATGCCGGTCACGCGGTTGACGGTGAGCGGAATGTAGTGGAGCCGGACGCCGGCATGGATGGTGAAGTAGTCGACCCCCTGCTCCGCCTGCTCGATCAGCGTGTCGCGGTAGATTTCCCAGGTCAGGTCCTCGGCAATGCCTTCGACCTTCTCCAGCGCTTGGTAGAGCGGCACGGTGCCGATCGGCAGAGGCGAGTTGCGGATAATCCATTCGCGAATGTTGTGAATGTTGCGGCCGGTCGAAAGGTCCATGACGGTATCGGCGCCCCAGCGCGCGGCCCAGACCATCTTTTCTACCTCTTCCGCCATCGACGAGGTGACGGCGGAGTTGCCGATATTGGCATTGATCTTCACCAGGAAGTTCCGGCCGATGATCATCGGCTCGGATTCCGGATGGTTGATGTTGGCGGGAATGATCGCCCTGCCTGCCGCCACTTCCTGGCGGACGAACTCCGGCGTGACGTGATCCGGAATATGGGCTCCGAAGCTCTCGCCATCACGCACCATGGCCTCTTTCTGTGCCTTGCGGCCGAGGTTCTCGCGGATGGCGATGAATTCCATCTCCGGCGTGATGATGCCGGCGCGCGCATAGGCGAGCTGGGTGACCGCTTTGCCATTCGTTGCGCGCAGCGGCTGGCGCTTGGCGGGAAACTCGGGCGTCAAACGTTCGCCTTTGGCAAAGCCGTTGTCTTCGGGGCGCACATCGCGGCCCTGATAGGCCTCGACGTCGCCGCGGGCGAGGACCCAGTCCCGCCGAAGCTGTGGCAGGCCTTCCTCGATGCGAATATCGGCGCCCTCGACCGTATAGGCGCCGGAGGAATCGTAGACGGTGACCGGTGGCTCGCCCGAGGTCGGGTGAACGCTGATCTCGCGCATCGGCACCCGGATATCGGGGTGAATCTCCCCCGGAACGTAAATCTTGCGCGATGCCGGCAGCGGGCCGGTTGTGACGGTCGGGGTGGGAATTTTTGCGGCAATATTCATGGTTTGAGGCTCCAAGTTGCGATTTGGAGACCCAGTCCTCAGCCGGAATGATGGAAAGACGCCGGCACGGATTCCTTGGCGGAATCCAAAGCCTTTCGAGCGCTCGCACCGTCCCTACGCCAGTATGAACTGGATCAGGTTCAACGGGTCACTGCGCACGTCAGCAGTATCTCAGCCCCTTGCCGGGACCCCCCTGGTGAATGCGTGAAGGTTAGGATCGGGCGCCGCTGGTGTCAAGACGAATGGAACATCTTGCCTGCCTCGACAACAAAACCATGAGTCGTGTTCTCGCTGCCCTTGACAAGCCGAACTGCCGGTATTTTATTCACGCCTGTGGATTAGGCACTGCCTCCGCGCTTACATGACTTCGATAGTCGCTGGGCAGTTTCGCCTCATGACGCCCCATCAACCGATGGGACCGCGTCGTGGGGTTTTTTGTTTTTTGGATTCCGCATGGATAAAACGTTGAAGATCGGCATCCTCTTCTCCACGACCGGCCCTTACGGGTCGATGGGCCGCGATGCGCGCGACGGCGCGGAATTTGCGATGGAGGAGCTCGCCGCGGCAGGCAGGCAAACGATCGAGCCGGTCTTCTTCGATCCGCACGCCGATCTTTCTGCCTATCTCGAAGGCGCCCGCCACCTGCTGCGTGCCGGATGCCGCCACATCGTCGGTACGATCACGTCTGCCGCCCGCAAGGAAGTCATTCCGCTTGTGGAAAAACACGATGGCCTCCTTTGGTACATGTGCCCCTATGAGGGCTTCGAGGCCAACGAGAATGTCATCTATGTCGGCGGTTGTCCGAACCAGCATCTGATCCCGCTTTTCGACCATCTCATCCCGCGATTCGGCGCCCGCCCCTACCTCGTTGGAGCGAACTACGTCTGGGGCTGGGAGATGAACCGTCTCGCCCGCGAACTTATCAGCAATGCCGACGGCGAGGTTCTCGGCGAGCGCTACCTGCCACTCGAGGAAACGGCTGTCGAGCGCATCGTCGCGGACATCGAGCAGCGCCGCCCGAGCTTCATTCTCAACAATTTGATCGGCCCCTCTAGTTACGCCTTCCTGGAGGCCATCAAACAGCTTGGGGTTCGCGACCCGGCATTCCGTGCTGAAAATTGCCCGGTCGTCAGCTGCGACCTGATGGAATGCGAGCTGGATGAAATCGCGGCCGGCGCGGCAGTCGGGCAGCTTTGCGCCGCTTCCTATTTCGACAATCTTGGTACGCCGGAGAACGCCGCGTTCAAAGTCCGAGTCGCTCAGCGATATGGCCGTGTACGGCGCGTCTCGAGCGTCTTTGCCAGTGCCTATACAGCCGTCAAGCTCTGCACCGAAGCTATCCTCGCCGCAGGCAGCGACGATCCCCCGTCGGTACGCCGAGAACTCTACGCCAATACTTGGCCGACGCTATTCGGCGCGCTGTCGATCGATCCCGAAACCAATCATGCGGCGCTGCCCTTCCATCTCGGCCGCATCAATCCCAACAACGGCTTCGATGTCATCGCCTCGCGCCCGCCGCTCGCCGCCGACCCCTATCTCACCAGGCGCGACAAGCAGGCGCCGCCGAAGCTGCGGGTGGTGTCATGAGAGAGACCCCTAATTTTACAGGCTGGCATGCCGCGATTATCCACCGCGAAGATGGCAACACCGAAAGGCTGATCCGGCAACTGCGCCTGCTTGGCATTCGCGCGACGCTGCAGTGGGCTCCGCTTTCCGCCGCCGAACTCCCTCAGATCGTGATTGTCGATGCCGATCAGGGTTGGGACGACCTCCTGCCATGGACGGGCGCCAATCCGGCCTGCCCGGTCGTCGCATTGCTCGGTTCCGAAGCACCGGGCCGCATTGCCTGGGCACTCGAAAAAGGTGCTGGAGCAATCATCGCCAAGCCGATCGCAACATCGGCCGTCTATCCCGCGCTCGTCATGGCCGTCTCCATCTATCAGGAGCGCAAGAACAATGCCGAACGGCTGCAATATCTGGAAGAGCGCGTGCGGCTTCGTCCGCTGGTCCATGCCGCCGTTGAGAAACTCATGACGGCCCGCGGGCTCGACGAGGAACGCGCCTATGCGATCCTGCGCGATTGCGCCATGCGCCGGCGCCTGCCGATGGAGCAGATCGCCGCGTTCATTCTCGGCGGCGCCGAACCATTGCCGGAGGTTGGCTGATGCGAGTACTCAAAGCCATGCTGCGCCAGCCTGCAGCCCTGATCGGCCTCGTGGTCGTCGTCGTCGTGGTGACGATGGCAATCGCCGCGCCGCTGATAGCACCTTTCAGCCCGGAAGAGCAGATGTTCGACGGCCTGTCGCTGGAGGGCGCGCCGCTGCCGCCGGGCGGACAGTTCCTGCTCGGCACGGATACGCTCGGCCGCGACCTCTTTTCCCGCCTGCTTTTTGGTGCCCGAACCTCGCTGGTCATCGGCCTCGTGGCAAATGGCATTGCCGTCACGATCGGCCTCTTCATCGGCATCGTCGCAGGCTATGTCCGCGGCTTCGCAAGCAGCGTGCTGATGCGCTTCACCGACCTGATGATGGCGTTTCCCGCATTGCTGCTGGCGATCGTGCTCGCAGCCCTCCTGAAGCCCAGTTTATGGATCGTCGCGATGGTGATTGCGCTCGTTAACTGGGTGCAGGTCGCGCGTATCGTCTATACCGAGACACGCGGCCTTGCCGAGCGCGACTTCATCATGGCTGAACGCTCACTCGGCGCCGGTCATCTGCGCGTGCTCTTCATGCATATCCTGCCCCACCTGATACCCACGGCCATCGTCTGGGGAACGCTCGGCATTGCGACGACCGTGCTTCTGGAGGCGACACTCTCCTTCCTCGGCATCGGCGTTCAGCCGCCGCAGCCGTCCTGGGGCAACATCATCTTCGAAAGCCAGAGCTATTTCCAGGACGCGCCCTGGCTGGTGTTCATCCCCGGCGCCGTCATTCTGGCGACGGCGCTGTCCTTCAATCTCGTCGGCGATGCACTCCGCGACATCCTCGATCCGACGCAGCGCGGGAGAGGTTGAGATGGCGTTCCTGATGCTTCGCCGGCTGGTGCAGGCCGTTCTCATTCTTCTTGGCGTCGCCGTCATCACCTTCCTGCTGCTCTACGCGCTGCCGGCCGATCCCGCCGTGCTGATCGCGGGCCGCAGTGCGACGCCGCAGACGGTCGCAGCCATCCGCCATGAACTGGGCCTCGACCAGCCGCTCGTCGTCCAGTTCCTCCACTATCTCGGCGGGCTCATCAACGGCGATCTCGGGCGCTCCTATACACAGAAGACCGCGGTACTGCCGTTGATCGTCGCGCGCCTGCCCGCCACGCTCATCCTGATGGCGGCCGGCATTCTCGTCGAAGTTGCGCTCGGTCTTACCTTCGGCGTCATCGCCGCAGTCAAGCGAGGCGGCTTTGTCGACCGCACGGTGATGATGCTGTCCTTCGTCGGCGTCTCGTCGCCGCAGTTCGTCGTCGCCCTGCTCCTGCTCTACGTCTTTGCCGCCACGCTCGGCTGGTTCCCGATGTCGGGCTTCGGTACGGTCAACCATGTCGTCCTGCCGGCCGTGACCCTCGGCGTTCTCGGCGCCGGCTGGTACGCCCGCATGGTGCGCTCCGCCATGATCGACGTTCTCAATCAGGACTATGTCCGCACCGCCCGTGCGAAAGGCCTTTCCTCGCGGCGCATTCTCTTCCGGCACGCGCTGCCGAATGCCATCCTGCCGATCATCGCCATGATCGGCATCGATATCGGCCAGTTCATGAGCGGCGTGGTGGTGGTGGAAGCCGTCTATGGCTGGCCGGGCATCGGTCAGCTCGCCTGGCAAGCCATCCAGCAGGTCGACGTGCCGATCATCATGGGCGTGACGCTGGTCTCGGCGCTGGCGATCGTGCTCGGCAACCTGCTTGCCGACGTCGTCGCGCCCTTCATCGATCCGCGCATCCGCGCGCAATAACCGAGCAAAAAACCAACAGAGGAGTTCCCTGATGAAAAAGACATTCCTACGCCAGGCGGCATTCGCCGCAATGCTCGCCACGACCGCGCTGGCGCCGGCCGTCTCGGCCCACGCCGCCGAAACCCCGGCCAAAGGCGGCAACATCGTCGTCACCTACAAGGACGATATCGCCACGCTCGATCCCGCGATCGGCTACGACTGGCAGAACTGGTCGATGATCAACGCCATGTTCTCCCGCCTGGTCGACTACACGCCGGGCACCACCGAGCTGAAGCCGTCGCTCGCCGAGAGCTATGAGGTCAGCTCGGACGGCAAGACCTACACCTTCAAGCTCCACAAGGGCGTCAAGTTCACCAACGGCCGCGAGCTCACCGCCGCCGACGTCAAGTATTCCATCGAGCGCGCCGTCAATCCGAAGACGCAAGGCCCCGGCGCCGGCTTCTTCCATTCGATCGTCGGCGCAGATGCCATGACATCAGGCAAGGCCGAGACGATGGAAGGCATCGTGGTCGTCGACGACCACACGATCCAGTTCAACCTCGTCCAGCCGGACGCGACCTTCCTCAACGTGCTTGCGCTCAATTTCTCCTCCGTCGTGCCTAAGGAAGCGGTCGAAGCGGCTGGCGGCGATTTCGGCAAGAAGCCGGTCGGTTCCGGCGCCTTCATCCTGAAGGACTGGACGGTCGGCCAGAGTCTCACCTTCGAGCGCAATCCGGACTACTTCATCAAGGAGCGTCCACTGATCGACGGCTACAAGGTCGAGATCGGCCAGGAGCCGCTGGTAGCGTTGCTGCGCCTGCAGAAGGGTGAAGTCGATATCGCCGGCGACGGCATCCCGCCGGCAAAGTTCCTGGAAATGAAGAAGTCTCCGGAATTCGCGGGCATGATCGTCGACCGCCAGCAGATGCAGACGGGCTATGTGACGCTCAATACGCAGGTCAAGCCGCTCGACGACGCCCGCGTCCGTCAGGCCGTCAACATGGCGATCAACAAGGACCGCATCGTCCGCATCATCAACGGCCGTGCGGAACCCGCGAGCCAGGTTCTGCCGCCGCTGATGCCGGGCTACGACAAGGACTACAAGGGCTATCCCTTCGATCAGGCCGGGGCGAAAAAGCTGCTCGCCGAGGCCGGCCTCAAGGACGGCTTCAGCACCACGCTCTACACCTCCAACACGGATCCGCAGCCGCGTATCGCCCAAGCGATCCAGCAGGATCTGGCCGCGATCGGCGTCAAGGTCGAGATCAAGGCGCTCGCCAACCCGAACGTGATCGCCGCCGGCGGCACCAAGGGCGAGGCGCCGATGATCTGGTCGGGCGGCATGGGCTGGATTGCCGACTTCCCGGATCCTTCCGACTTCTACGGACCGATCCTTGCCTGCGGCAGCGCCGTGCCCGGCGGCTGGAACTGGTCGTGGTACTGCAACCAGGACATGGAAAAGCGCGCTCAGGCCGCGGACGCCATGCCGCTGCCGGCCAAGGAGAAGGAGCGCCTGGAAACCTGGAGCAAGATCTTCACGGAGATCCAGGAAAAGGACGCACCGTGGATCCCGGTCTTCAACGAGCGCCGCGTCGTCGCCAAGTCGAAGCGCATGGGCGGCCCGGACGAGATCTACATCGATCCGACCCGCGTCATCGACTACGAGGCGATCTACGTGAACCAATAGGTCCTCAAAAGGATCGAACCCTCTCCCGGTACGCCGGGAGAGGGCCATGAATCTAGGGAGACACAAGCATGTGCATCGTCTGCACCCACACCATTCACCGCGCCCAGCATAATTTCGGCTGGAACAAGGATTTCGCGCCCGCCGTCGTTGCCAAGCCAGGCGAGACGATCCACTTCGAGTGCCTCGATTCCTCGGGCGGCCAGCTCGGTCGCGACGCGACGCTCGACACGCTGAACAATCTCGATTTCGGCAAGATCAACCCAGTTTCTGGCCCAGTCTATGTCGAGGGCGCCAAGCCCGGCGATGCGCTGAAGGTGACGCTGCGCAAATTCATCCCGTCGGGGACTGGCTGGACGGCCAATATCCCGGGCTTCGGCCTGCTTGCCGACCAGTTCAAGGACCCGGCATTGCATGTATGGTCCTACGATGCCAACAGCATGGTTCCTGCCCTCTACGGCCCGGGCGGCCGTGTGCCGCTGAAGCCGTTCGCCGGCACGATCGGCGTTGCACCTGCCGAACCCGGCACCCATTCCGTCGTGCCTCCGCGTCGCGTCGGCGGCAACATGGATATTCGCGACCTGACTGCCGGTGTCACGCTCTACCTGCCCGTAGAGGTCGAAGGCGCTCTGTTCTCGATCGGCGACACGCACGCAGCCCAGGGCGACGGCGAAGTCTGCGGCACCGCGATCGAAAGCCAGATGAACGTCGAGGCGACGATCGAACTCGTCAAGGATGCCAAGCTCCAGACGCCGCGCTTCACGACAACCGAGCCCGTCAGCCGCCATCTCGACGGCGCCGGCTACGAGGTGACGACCGGCATCGGTCCGGACCTGATGACCGGCGCCCGCGAAAGCGTCATGCGCATGATCGACCTGCTCGGCGCCGAGCATGGCCTGAGCGCGGTCGATGCATATCTGCTCTGCTCTGTCTGCGGCGATCTCCGCATCAGCGAAATCGTCGATCAGCCGAACTGGGTGGTCTCCTTCTACTTCCCGAGGATCGTATTCGCTTGACCTTGTCCTCCATTGCCGCGCCCGTTCTTTCCGTACGCAATCTCAGCGTCGATGCCCTGACGCCGGAGGGTCTGAAACCGGTCCTTCGGGATGTCGGTTTCGATCTTGCAAGCGGCGAGACGCTCTGCATCGCGGGAGAATCCGGCTCCGGCAAATCGGTGACTTCGCTCGCCGTCATGGGGCTGCTGCCGAAGACGTCGCTGCGCGTCACATCCGGCAATATCCTGCTCGGTGAACGCGATCTTCTGAAGCTCTCCAATCGCACGATGCGCAGCGTGCGCGGCGGCGATGTCGCCATGGTGTTTCAGGAACCGATGACGTCGCTGAACCCGGTGATGTCGGTCGGCGCGCAACTGACCGAGGCGATCCGCGAGCATCAGGGCAGCGGCAATGCCGAAGCGGTGGCGTTGCAGATGCTCGACGCCGTGCAGATCACCGACCCGGCCCGGCGGCTGAAGCAGTTTCCGCATGAGCTTTCCGGCGGCATGCGCCAACGCGTGATGATCGCCATGGCGCTCTCCTGCCGGCCCAAAGTGCTGATCGCCGATGAGCCGACAACGGCACTCGACGTCACGGTTCAGGCCCAGATCCTGAAGCTGATGCGCGAGTTGAAGGTCGAGTTCGGCACCTCGATCATCCTGATCACGCACGACATGGGCGTGGTCGCCGAGATGGCCGACCGCGTCGCCATCATGCAGCAAGGCCGGATCGTCGAGGAAGGCCCCTCGCTTGCGATCTTCAACTGGCCGAAGGAAGACTATACCAAGCAGTTGCTGGCCGCCGTACCGCGGCTCGGAGCCCTGGCGGGAACGGATGGTCCGCCGCGGGTGACTGAGCGCAAGATCGAGCCGGAGCGCACCGATCGCTCGCCAGTCATAAACGTGCGTGGGCTGAATGTGAGTTACGGCAGCCCTGTCGGCCGTTTCTTCAAGGGCAAAGCGCCGGTTCAGGCCGTGCATGACGTCTCGTTCGATATCCTGCCCGGACAAACGCTCGGGCTCGTCGGCGAAAGCGGTTCGGGCAAGTCGACGACTGGCAAGGCGGTGCTTGGGCTCATTCCCTTCACCGGCGATGTCCAGATCCACGGGCAGGACATTGCCGGTCTTGGCCAGCGAGCGATGCGCCCGGTACGCCGCTCGGCTCAAATGATCTTTCAGGATCCTTACGCTTCGCTCGACAGCCGCATGGCGGTGGGGGCAGCGATCGCCGAGCCCATGGTGATCCACGGCATCGGCAGCAAGAGCGAGCGACGGGATCGCGTCGCCGAGCTGCTTCGCCGGGTCGGGCTGACGCCCGATGCCGCGACCCGCTACCCGCACGAATTCTCCGGCGGTCAGCGCCAGCGCATCTGCATTGCCCGCGCTCTTGCGGTCGGGCCGAAGCTGATCGTCGCCGACGAGAGCGTTGCCGCACTCGACGTTTCGGTGCGTGCACGCGTTCTCGATCTGATGCTGGAACTGCAGGAAACGATGGGGCTCGCCTATCTCTTCATCTCCCATGACATGGCCGTGGTCGAGCGCATGTCGCACCACGTCGCGGTGATGCGCGACGGCCAGATCGTCGAGACAGGGACGCGACGGGAGATCTTCGAAAACCCGAAGGACGACTATACGCGGACCTTGATCGCCGCAGTGCCGATTCCTGATCCTGAAGTCTACCAAAGAAGAGCGCGGGGCACCGTCGCCTGACCGGCGATGCCGCGGAGCTCAGCTTCGTGGCGACCGCTGGACTGCAGCCGCTTGCACAATTCCATAAATTTCATAGATTATTCTCTGCGGCTTCGTGCAGAAGCTGGCTGTGCCTTGTCTTCAAGATCTGCGCAAGAACTCGGTTGGACCGGCAGCGGTGACGAAAAACGAGACGGATGCATTGGCAGGGCCGGTCGTCGCCATCATTGGCGGTGGCGTTTCCGGCGCGGGCGTCGCTTACCATCTGGCAAAGGCAACGGCGGCCAAACCGCCGCGGATCATCGTCTTCGAACCGCGTGCCGAGATTGGCCGCGGGCTTGCTTATGACACCGAAGACCCCGCCCACCGCATCAACGTGCCTGCGGCACGCATGAGCTTGCTTCCCGATCAGCCGGAAGACTTCCTCGAATGGGTGGTGGATAAGGATAGGGTCGCGGACGATCCGGAAGCGCTGTGGCCGAATGGCAATCTCTTCCCGCAGCGCCGTCTGTTTGGCGCTTACGCGGTTGCGAAACTGCGCCCCCTCCTCGAAGGCGGTGCGGTCGAGCATAGGAAGGCGCGGGTCACAAAAGTATCCTCGAGCCCCGAAGGCTGGCTGATAACCGACGAGAATGATGATGAAACACGAGCCGATTTTCTCGTGATCGCCGCGACCCATCCCGCGCCGTCGGCACCGCGCAGCCTTTCGGCGGCATTGGCCGATCATCCGCGCTTCGTTGCGGATTCGACGCGGCACGGCTCCCTGGATGTCATTCGCCCCGACGATCGCGTCCTCATCGTCGGCAATGGATTGACCTCCGCTGACATCGTCGCATCAATGACGCGCGGAGGCCATCGCGGGCCGATTATCTCGATTTCGCGCCGCGGACTTCGTTCGCGCGGCCATCCGCCCTCCCGCCAAGACCCCTTTGGCGATTTTCTTTCCGACCCGTCGGCAAGCGCTGCCGCTCTTCTCCGGAAGGTTCGCGAGACGATCAGGCAAGCTGTCGAAGCCGGGGCAAGCTGGCATGCGGTCATCGACCAGGTGCGCAGCAACGGCCATGAAATCTGGCGCAATCTGCCGGTCGCGGAACGCTGCCGCATCGTTCGCCATTTGCGGCCCTACTGGGATGTCCATCGTTTCCGGATCGCGCCGCAGGTCGAGGAAGTTCTCGACCGTGCCATTGCAGAAGGAAGGCTTCAGGTTCTCGCCGCTTCCGTCGCTGACGCGACGGTCAATGGCGGTGGCATTGATGTGGTTCTTCGCAAAAGAAACGGCCAGCGCGTGGAGAAATGCTTCGACGCAGTGGTCGTGACAACGGGCCCCGCTCATGGCGGCATACTCGAAAGCCAGCGATGGCTGCATGAGCTCAACGAAGCCGGACATCTACAGCTCGACCCGACCGGCCTCGGCATCGCCTGCAACGAAATCTCTGAGGCAATTGGAACCGGCGACCAACCCAACCCGACACTGATCATTTCAGGCCCGCTTGCGCGCGGCACGTTTGGCGAACTCATGGGTTTGCCGCAGGTGACGGAACACGCTGCCTTCGTTGCTGCGCAGCTCGCCGGTAAGCTTGATGCCGCCGTTTCAGGGACGGAAATCGTCCAACCAGAAGCTGTGGAATCTGCTTTCCGTCCAAGTATTAAATCTTTGTAATGCTTAAATTTTTGCAATGAATCTGTAATGAACATTTAATTTGTAAATACGGCCCCAGCGGAGCATATGACTCTTAAGCGATAGTTCTTCCGCTTGACAGTATTCGCCGTCACACGCTGACGGTTTCATTCAGAAGACGAAAGAATTGACGCCAGTTTCGCCCGACGGCCGGGTTCCCCGACACGGAACCGTGACGCCGCCATGCATTGATTTCGCAAGGGACCTTTCCACCATGTCAATGATCATCTCCAAGCATCGCGCCGCAGCTCTGGTCGGCGCCGCCCTGATTGCCGGCACGGCCGTCGTGCCTTTTGCCATCGACGCCTCAAGTGCCGTAGCCGCACCTGCCGGGGTCAACGGCACGGTTGCATCGGGCACCTCCTTCGCACCGGTTGTCGACGCCGACAAACCTGCAGTCGTTACCGTCACCACGACGATGAAGACCACGGATGTCAGCAGCGAGCAGTCACCGATGGAGGAGCAATTCCGCCAGTTCTTCGAACAGCAGGGCATTCCGCTTCCGAAGCAGGCTCCGCAGCATCAGCAAGGTGAGCGCGCCATGGCGCTTGGCTCCGGCTTCATCATCAGCCCGGACGGGGTCATCGTTACCAATAACCACGTCATCGACAACGCCATCGACATCAAAGTGACCTTGGATGACGGCACGGAACTCCCTGCCAAGCTGGTCGGCACCGATCCCAAATCCGATATCGCCGTTTTGAAGATCCAGGCATCGAAGCCGCTGCCGACGGTTGCCTGGGGCGATTCCGACAAGCTGAAACTTGGCGACGAGATTTTGGCCATCGGCAACCCCTTCGGTATCGGCACGACCGTGACGGCGGGCATCGTCTCGGCCCGAGGCCGCGACCTGCACAGCGGCCCCTATGACGATTTCATTCAGATCGATGCGCCGATCAATCACGGCAATTCCGGCGGCCCGCTGGTCGACCGTGACGGTAACGTCGTCGGCATCAACACGGCAATCTATTCGCCGAATGGCGGCAGTGTCGGCGTCGGTTTCGCGATACCATCGAACGAAGCAAAGGCGATCGCTGCCAAGCTTCAGAAGAACGGCTCCATCGAGCATGGTTATCTCGGCGTTCAAATCCAAGAGGTAACACGCGATGTTGCTGACGCTCTCGGTCTCAGCGCTCCCCAGGGCGCGCTGGTCGCCGCAGTCACCGGCGACACCCCCGCGGCCCGTGCGGGTCTCAGGACCGGTGATGTCATCACGGCTGTCGGCGGCGGAAGCGTGAAGAGCCCGAGGGACCTCTCGCGCCTGGTTGCCGACATGGCACCGGGCAACAAGGAAACGCTGACGGTCTGGCGCGATGGCAGCAGCACAGAACTCAATGTCACTATCGGCGGCAGCGACACCGGCGACAAGCAGGCGGCGGCTGAACAGAGCGACGGCAAGCAGGAAGGTAGCCCGCGCCTCGGCATGGCACTTTCCAACCTGACGCCAGATATCCGGGACGAACTGAACCTGCCGAGAAGCGCGAAGGGCGCTGTCGTCACCGGCGTGAACCAGGACGCAGCGGCCGCCGCCGCGGGTATTCAGACAGGCGACGTGATCGTCTCGGTGAACGACCAGCCCATAGCCAATGCAAGCGATGTGAAGAAAGCCGTTGCCAATGCCGAAAACTCGGGCCGCAAGTCGGTGCTCCTGCTTGTCGAACGCGATGGCAACAAAATCTTCGTAGCCGTGCCGTTCTCGGCGGCCTGACCTTCAAACTCACCAAATGTAGCGCGCCTCGCATCCCCGGATGCGGGGCGTCATCGTTTCAGCATCGGCTGTTCCGCCCGACCACGAATCCCTTCGTGAAGGTCCTTGCGCCCGAACTTGACAAGCTCCCCGTCAGCAAACAAGATGAAACCGGTTTCAATCCTGCACGGGAGGAATGGTGCGGCTCGACCTTTCGATCCTCTTGCCTCACCTGGGCTTTCTCGGTCAAGGTGCGCTGCTGACCGCCGAGGCCTGTTCACTGGCGCTGATCGGCAGCGTGCTTATGGGCGCCTTCGTCGCGCTCGCCCGTACGTCGTCTTCGAATGCGCTGCGCAAGGTCGCCTTCGTCTATGTCGATATCTTCCGCAACGTACCGTTCATCGTTCAGCTTTTCTTCTTCTATTACGGACTACCGGAGATAGGGATCTACATTGATGCCTTCACAACGGGCGTCATCGCATTGTCGATCGCCGGCGGCGCCTACGCATCCGACGTTATCCGCGCCGGCATTCTAGCGATCGATCAGGGCATTATCGAAGCGGCTGAAGTGAGCGGCCTGTCGCGGCGGGTGATCTTCACCCGCATCGTGCTTCCGATCGCTTTGAGGACCTCGGTTCGCCCGCTTGGTTCGGTACTCATAAACCTAGTCCTCACCTCCTCTATCCTCTCAACGATCACGCTCAACGAACTCACCGGCTCGGCGCAGATCGTCGTTTCGCAGACCTACCGGCCATTTGAAGTCTATGTCGTGCTGCTTGTTGTCTATGCGGCGCTGACCTATCTCGTCTCGCTCGCCGTCGCCCTCCTGCACCGGCGCCTCAATCGCGACATGATGGAGGACGTGGCCTGATGCGCTTTACGGATTTCACATCCTACGATCTCGTCCTGCTGGCACAGGGGCTCGGCGTCAGCCTCGCTCTTTTCCTCGGCACGTCGCTGATCGGCCTGGTCATCGGCCTCATCTGGGCGGTAATCCGCTTCTACAAGGTGCCGGTCCTGACGCCGATCGTCACCTTCTTTTCCGAGCTTCTGAAGAACTCGCCGGTGCTCGTGCAGCTATTCCTCGTTTTCTTCGGCCTGCCGGGCCTGCTGCACATCCGCGTCGCGCCGGTGACCGCCGCGACCATCACGCTTTCGGCCAATACCGCTGCCTTCGTCTATGTCATCGCCGTCTCGGCGATCGAATCCATCGGCCGCGAGCAGATCGAGGCCGCACGCGTCTTCGGACTTACTCGCTGGCAGGTGCTTCGGTATGTCGTCGCACCGCAGGCCGCGGCCTTTGCGATCGGCCCGCTGGTGGCGCTGCTTGTCAATCAGCTGCAGGTGACGTCGCTGATTTCCGTCATCGGCGTCGTCGATCTCACCAAGATCGGCAACATCCTCAACATGCGAACCTTGAAGCCTTTCATCGTCTGGACGGCTGTCGGCCTGCTTTATTACACCGCTGCCAAGCTGGTCGCGCTTCTCGGCACGTGTTTCGAAAACCGCCTGAGGGCCTACAGCGCCTGGAGAGGGCTCTGACATGCTCAATGTAGAAAACGTCCGGAAAGCCTTCGGCCATGCCACCGTTCTCGACGGTGTCGATCTGACGATCCAGCCCGGCGAGGTAGTGTCGATTCTCGGTTCGTCCGGGTCCGGCAAATCAACGCTGATCCGCTGCATCAACGGACTGGAAAAGCTCAACGGCGGGCGGATCACGGTTGACGAGTTCGACGTCGGCAAACCGAAAGAGTTGGCGGAAGCCCGCAAGCGCTCCGCGACCGTCTTTCAGCTTTTCAATCTCTATCCGCACATGACGGTGCTCGGCAACATCACGCTTGCGCCGATCGAGGTTCTGAAAAGGTCCCGCGGCGAAGCGGAAGCGGAAGCACGTGCCCTGTTGCAGTCCGTCGGCCTTGGCGACCGCGCCGATGCCTATCCGGCCCAGCTTTCCGGCGGTCAGCGCCAGCGCGTCGGCATCTGCCGGGCCCTTGCCATGCAACCGCGCTATCTGCTTCTTGACGAAGTGACGAGCGCGCTTGACCCGGAAATGACGGCGGAGGTGCTGGCGATCCTGGCAAAACTCGCCGAGCAAGGCACGACGATGCTTTTCGTGACCCATGAGATCGAGTTTGCGCGCCATATCTCGGATCGGATCGTCTTCCTCGACAAGGGCAAGCTGCTGGTCGATCTGCCGACCGAAGAATTCTTCGCCGCCGACGGCGGCATGGCGCAGCCCCGCGTTGCCCAGTTCCTTTCCAAGATGCGCAAAGATTAGAGGTTTTTCATGCTGCTTGTGGCCAATAAAGAAGCCTGGCCTGGTTTTCCGACGTCCGTGCAGATGCTGCGCGAGGGGGCCAATAGTCTCGACGCCCTGGTTGCCGGCATCAGCAAGGTCGAGAGCGAAGTGAAGGTTCGCAGCGTCGGTTACGGCGGCTGGCCGAATATGATCGGGAATATGGAACTCGACGCCGCCGTCATGGACGGCAATACCCGCGAGGTCGGCTCGGTTGGTGCCGTGCCGAATACGCTTCCGGTCGCCGCCCTTGCCCATGAAGTGATGAAACGCCTGCCGCATGTGATGCTGACCGGAGATGGCGCCCGGCGTTTTGCGAGTGAAATCGGTTTCGCGGAAGACAACGTCCTCTTCGAAGACAGCAAGCGCGTCTGGTGGGAACGGCTGGAAAAGGAGCTTTCGCCGGAGGACCTGGCAAAATTCCCGGACATCCCGCTGGCGCCGCTGAGCCGCGCGATCACCGATCCCGAACGGGTGCGCGACACGACCGTCTTCCTCTCGGCCGACCCACAGCGCGGCATCCATGCGGCGACCTCGACATCCGGCTGGGCGTGGAAATATCCCGGCCGCTTGGGCGATTCACCCATCCCCGGCGCCGGCTTCTACGCCGACAGCCGCTATGGGGCCGCCGCCTGCACCCATACCGGCGAAATGACGATGCGCTGTTCGACCTCGCGCACGATCGTCCTGGCGCTCAAACTTGGCTATTCGCTCTCCGATGCGATCAAACTTGCGGTCGAAGAGCTCAAGGAACTTGACTCTGGCTTCCTGGCAGGCGTCGTTATTCACGCGGTCGACGCCAAGGGGAACCATGAGGTGGTGAATTTCAGATGCGAGGGCGAGATCCGCTACTGGCTCTGGGAGGATTCAATGTCCGAACCGGAATTGCGGACAGCGAAATCGGCGTAATCAACAAAAGAGGGAATCGAACATGAAACGCATACTCACTGCTCTTGCAGCACTCGCCGTCGTCGCCGGCTCGGCGCTGCCGTCGGTCGCCGGCATGCTGGACGACATCCGTTCACGCGGCACCGTGCGCATTGGCGTCTCGCTCGGCGGCGAGCCGATCGGCTTCCGCGATGCGCAGAACAATCCAGTCGGCTACGACGTCGACGTCGCGACGCGGCTTGCCGAAAAGATCGGCGTTCCCGTCGAGTTCGTTGATGTTTCCGGCGATGCCCGTATTTCGATGCTCGTTTCCGGCCAGATCGATGTCGCCGTTGCGAATACGTCGGCAACGCTCGAGCGGGCCACGACTGTTAATTTCACGATCCCCTACAACCGCGCCGGGCTCCGCGTCATCGTGCAGAAGGATGCGGGCATCAAGGAACTGAAGGACCTGGCTGGCAAGGCGGTCGTCGTCGGCCGCGGCACCACGGGTGAAACCTTCCTGAAGGCCGCCGTGCCGGAAGCCCAGTTGGTCTATGTCGACCAGTTTGCGCCGGATGGCGTCTTGCAGTTGCAGCAGAAACGCGTTGTTGCGGCGATCGAAGATTCCTCGCTGCTCGACTATCTCGCAACGAAGAACCCGTCGCTGGTCACGCTGCCCGGCCTCTATTCCAACGATCCGATCGGCATTGCCGTCGCCAAGGGCGACCCGGAGTTCGTCCGGTGGCTCGATATGTTCGTCTCCGACTACATTCAATCGGGCGCTTACGAAGCCAACTACAAGAAATGGTGGGGTGCGGAATCCAACCCGCCGGCTCTGAACCCGCAGTGGTAAAACCCAAGGCCGCCTTCGGGCGGCCTTTTCCGTTCAAGACGTGGCGCGGAGCACGAAACGCGTCGGAACGGTGATCGGCGGCTGACCCGGCTCGAAACCTTCGGGGTTTGCGATGAAGGCGACGATATGCCGGACGTAATCCGACTTGTCGTAGCCGATGGAAGAGATCGGGTAGGCGTCGAAATCCGTCAGTGACAGGTTGTCGAAACCGTACAGCCTGAAGCGTGGCGGTCTATCTCCCGGAAAGTCGGAACGGCAGACGTCGAGAATACCCATGGCCATGGCGTCGGACGTACAGAAGATCGCGTCCGGACAATCGTCGCCCGTCAGGATCGACGCGGCAGCATGGCCGCTGGCGTAGGAATAGTCACCCTGGACCGTTCGCACCAGCTCGATCCGATGTTTTGCAAAAGCCTGGCGATAAAGACCGATGCGCGCGTGCTCTACCGGTGAAGAGGCGCGGCCCGTGACGAGCCCGGCAGTCTTCACACGCTTCCGCGCCGCGTCGGCCACAGCGTCCTCGATGCCGATCGCTTCGTCCGGCATCACCACCGGGGCCAGCTGGTCGTGCAGGCCATTCAGCATGACGACCAGATCTGACCGGAACATGCGCCTGACGGTTGCAGCATCGGCGAAGTCCGAAAACACCAGTGCGGCATCGACGTGATAGGCGACGCCGTTGCGCAAGAATTCCTCGACGCGCGCAACGGAGCCGATGCGGATGAGGATGACCTGCTTGCCGATCGCCTGGATCTGGTCGATCAGCCGGTCGAAAAGGTCGAGGTCAGAAAGATCGTGGATATGATTGACGACGACCGCGACGAGATTGACCGTCTTGGTCGTCAGGCTCCGGGCCAGCAGATTGGGCTTGTAGCCGAGGGCCGTCGCAGCCTCGATCACCCGCTCGCGCTTCTCGTCGGAAACCGGCCGCGGCTCGGCGGAAAGAGCACGGCTTGCAACCGCGCGCGAAACACCCGCAACGCGCGCAACATCTGCGATCGTCGGCGCGGCGTCGCGGCTCGTCGATGACTTCATTTCTGCAGTTCCAACCTTTTTCCGGTGTGATATCGCAAGCTCAACGACCTTGGCTAGCTGGCCCCCGCCTTTTCGCGGTCAAAACTGCCAGAATGCGACGCTCTGTGCAATTCCACCTGTGCTGTAGGAACTGCAGCTATAGCCAGGAGGCCGGTGACCTGGGCAATCTGCCTTCGGGATCGATTGCACGGAGCTCCGGCCCGCCCGGCTCGTTCCACGTCCATAGTGCCACGCATGTGCCGCCATGCGACATGAAGGACGGATAGATCACGCCGTGATAACCCGATGCCATCAGCCGTTCGCGGAGATGGTGGGTCGCCGGTACCTTGCCTTCGTCCATCAGCAAGCGCCATTCGCAATGATGGATGTCGGCAGAGGTATCGAACTCGCGCAGAAGTGCCGCGTCCATCGTATCCGCCAGGCGCGCGCCTTTGAGCTCTAGTTGTGCGATCATTGCAGGATGCTGGACGAAGCCCTGGTTATATTCCGCCCAGGCCGTCGACAACTCCCGAGCCGCGTAGATCGTCGGCGCTCCCACTGGATTCCACCGGCCGCCAAAGCGACCGGCGCCCTCGCCGGATAGCGGCGCATAGGCCCATTTCGGAACGAAGGCGCGCCAGAGAAGCGTAGCTGCGCCGGGTTGCGTCTCAGGCATAGACGCCGGACCGCACGGCCTCGAGATAGGCAAGGACCCGGTCGGCTTTGCCTTCGCCGACGAGATCGAACGCCGTCTTGCCGCCCCAGCCGGGGATCGGCTGATGCTTGAACCAGATCACCGCGCGGTTCTCGTCGCCAGCCATCTCGCTTGCCATGGAAAGGATGCGGACGACGTTGCTGAGCGCGCTATCGACCTTGCGGGCGCTCGACTGCGCCGTCAACGTGTTGCGGGCAACGCCGATCAGCCGCGCGAGTTCGGCGAGCGTGACGCCAAGCTCTTCAGCAACGCGGCGGGGGGACAGAAACGAGGAGTGCTCGTCACCGAAGTGAGCAGCGATATTATTGAACCTCGCGGCTACCATGGCCTAGCCTTTGCATATTTTGATCACTGTGCAATCAAAATATGCTCAAACTACGCTCATTTCAAGTTTCGCTTCGCCAGAATGGATCGCGCCGTTCGAAGAAAGCGGCAATGCCTTCGCGCGCCTCATCCGTTTCCCAGGTATCTGCCAGTTGCTCTATGACCCCTTCGATGACCGCATCTGTAATCGGCGTACCCAACGAACGGGCGAGTGTCTTGGCTCGCGCGACTGCCCCGGGTGATGCCTTCAGGTAATGCGCGACCTCGGCTTCGACTGCTGCATCCAAGTCCTCCGCCGGAACGACATATTGAACAAGACCGGCGGCCTTTGCTTCCAATGCGCTGATAAGTTTGCCGGACATGAACAGCGGTCGCGCGGCGCCCTCGCCGATGCGCGCGATGACAAAAGGACTGATCGTCGCCGGGATGATGCCGAGGCGAACTTCCGTGAGCCCGAAACGCGCGCCTTCGGAGACGATCACCAGATCGCAAATGCTAAGTAGGCCGATACCGCCGCCGAAAGCATTGCCTTGCACCCTGGCGATTACTGGTTTCGGAATATCGTTCAAGGCACGGAACATGGTTGCAAGACGCCTTGCCTCGGAAATCCGCTCGGCGCGTTCGGCTTCGAATTGCATGCGCATCCAGCCGAGATCGCCGCCTGCGCAAAAGCTTGCGCCGTCTCCCGCAAGCACGATGACCCGCACGCGGCGGTCGGCGCCAAGCTCCTTTGCCGCGGCCGTAAGTTCATCCATCATCTCTGCCGATATCGCATTGTGCTTCTCGGCTCGCGCAAGCGTCAGCCGCGTGACACCACGCGCGTCGGTCTCGATGCGAAGTGTCTGAGGCATCACGAAGCACTCCTCAAAGTACGAGCAAAGGCGGCCGCCTGCTGCAGCCTTTCTTCCGCAAGCCCGGTCGAATAGCTTTTCGCGGCAAGATGGCGCGCGACCGCCAGGGTGTCGACATTGCCCTTGGCGCCCGGCGCATAAGGACAACCTCCAAGCCCGCCGATTGAGGCATCGAAGGTGCGAAGCCCGTGGTCCAGCGCGACATCGATGTTTTCGAGCGCGCGACCGGACGTATCGTGGAAATGGCCGGCCAGCATCGCAGCAGGTGCCTCTTGCAACACGGCCGCCAGCATCTTTGCGACGGCTTCCGGGGTCCCGCGGCCGATCGTGTCGCCAAGACTTATCTCATAGCAGCCGAGATCCCTCAGCCGTGCCGTAACCTCCGCGGCCTTGGCCGGGGAAACGGCACCTTCATAGGGGCATTCAACGACACAGCTGACATAGCCGCGCATCTTGATACCGTGCTCACGGCTGGCGTCGGCGACGGGCCGGAAGCGCTCGATGCTTTCGGGGATCGAGCAATTGATATTGCGCTGACAGAAGCTCTCGGAGGCTGAGGCGAAGATCGCGATCTCATCCGCCCTTGCCGCAAGTGCTGCCTCAAAGCCCTTCATGTTCGGGGTCAGCACGGCGTAGCGGACGCCCGGCTTGCGCCGAATGCCCGCCATCACTTCCGCTGCGTCCGCGAGTTGCGGCACCCATTTCGGGCTCACGAAGCTCGTGACCTCGATGCGCTCGTAGCCGCAATCCGAAAGCATATCGACAAGCGCGATCTTGTCCGCCGTCCCGATGAAACGCTCTTCGTTCTGCAGTCCATCGCGTGGAGCCATCTCGACAATCGAAACATATTCCTCCGCGGACGCCATCACGCCTCCTCCGGCTTCAGCGTCACGAGAACGGCGCCTTCTGAAACCTGCTGGCCCTCGCTCGCCTCAACGCTTTCCACGACGCCGTCACGCGCCGCAGTCAGCGTCAGTTCCATCTTCATCGCTTCCATGACGATCAACGGCTCGCCTTTCGACACCGTCGCACCTTCGCTCGCTCGCACGATCTTGATGAAGCCCGGCATCGGCGCGATGAGTCGATTTCCTGTCTCGGTTTCCGACGCAGCACCATCGAGCCGATCGGGAACCGTGAAGAGATGCGTATAACCGTCGAGGCTCAGGCTCAGCCGATGCGGCCCGCGCTCGATCTCGACCGGAACCTGCCTGCCATCGACCTCAACCTGAACGCGATCTCGATCGCGGCTGACAATCCTGATCGGGATCACACGGCGGCCGTCATGGACGGCGAACATGTCAAAGCCACGTGCCACGACCCGCAGAGAAGCGCCTTCGCCTGCATGTTCCAGGGTCACGATGCGCTGCATCTCGCCCCAGAGCTGCCAATGACCGAGCGTATCCCACGGACTGCCGCCGGACACGTTGGCATCAAGCGACAGCACCGCGGCAAGCGCAACCACGGTATCGGCAGCAGGCGGAATTGCCGTAAGCATCTCAAGATCGCGATCGATCAAGCCCGTATCGGGATGACCTGCGACGAAATCTTTCTGCCGGCTCAGATTGGCGAGGAAATCGATATTGCTGACCGTTCCCGCAATCCGCGACGCCTGCAGTGCATGGGTCAACCTCGCAAGCGCGGTTTGGCGGTCCGGTCCATGCACGATCATCTTGGCGATCAGCGGATCGTAGTGTGCGGAAATCCGGTCGCCGGACCTGACACCCGCGTCGATCCGCACTTCGACCGGAAAGCGCATCTGTTCGACAACGCCGGTTGCAGGCAGGAAACCCTTCGCCGGGTCCTCCGCATAGATGCGCGCTTCAAACGCCCAGCCATCGATGGAGAGGTCGGATTGGCTTGCAGGCAATGGTTCACCGGCGGCAATCCGCAGCTGCCATTCGACAAGATCAATGCCTGTGGTCGCCTCCGTCACCGGATGCTCAACTTGCAGGCGCGTGTTCATTTCCATGAAGAAGAATCGATCCGGCAGGAGCCCGTCCGAAACATCCGCGATGAATTCCACTGTCCCGGCGCCGCGATAGTCGATCGCATGCGCCGCACGCACGGCTGCCTCACCCATGGCGCGGCGCATCTCGGCCGTCATGCCGGGTGCCGGCGCCTCCTCGATCACCTTCTGGTGCCGCCGCTGCAGCGAGCAGTCACGCTCGAAAAGGTGAACGACATTGCCGTGCTGGTCTCCGAAAACCTGCACCTCGATATGGCGGGAGAGGAGCAGGTATTTTTCGAGGAGCACCGCATCGTCGCCGAAAGCCGCATGCGCCTCGCGCTTTGCTGCTTCGAGCGCCGCGGGAAAGTCTTCGGCCCGGTCGACACGGCGCATACCCTTGCCGCCGCCGCCTGCCCGCGGCTTGATGAGCACCGGGAAGCCAATCTCAGCGGCCCTGTCGGCCAGGAAGTCCGGCTCCTGACGGTCACCATGATAGCCGGGCACGACCGGAACGCGTGCTCTGTCCATCAATGCCTTGGCGGCATCCTTCAGACCCATTGCCCTAATTGCGGATGGCTGGGGTCCGATGAAGACCAGCCCGGCCGCTTCGACGGCCTCGGCAAAATCGGCATTTTCCGCAAGGAAACCGTAGCCCGGGTGGATCGCCTGAGCCCCGGCACGCGTGGCAGCCGCGACGATGCGCTCGATCGAAAGATAGCTTTCGTGCGCCGCCGCACCGCCAATGCGGATGGCCTCGTCGGCAAGCTCGGTGTGCAGCGCGCCGGTATCGGCGTCGGAATAGACGGCGACCGTATGGATGCCCATGCGACGCGCAGTGCGGATGATGCGGCAGGCGATTTCGCCACGATTGGCTATCAGGACCTTCGAGAACATCGCTGTTTCCTATTGCACCGCGACCAATCGATCTCGAGCAGCCAGGCGGAATCGACGAGCCCGGCGACGACGAGCGTCGAGGCCGGAAGCAGCGAACCCAGATATTCGCTGCGGACTTCGCGATTGACTGCCAAATAGCTGCGGTCGGCGATGTAGGTGTTGATCTTAACGATGTCCGATTTGCTCATGCCCGCGGCCCGGAGCTGGGCATCGATGTTCTGCCAGACCTGCCGGGCCTGCGCGGCAAAATCCTCCGGGATCGCCTGCCCCGGCAGGACCGGAACCTGGCCGCTGACGAACAGCAGCCTTTCGAAATTCTCCAGCCTCACGGCCTGGGAGTAACCGCCCTGCGGCTGGGGTGCATCGAGGGCGTTGATCGCTTCCCGTTTCATGTCTTCCTCACATCCTGAACAAACCAAAACGCGTTTCTTCGACCGGCGCGTTGAGCGCCGCCGAAAGCGAGAGCCCGAGCACGTCGCGGCTCTTCAACGGATCGATGATGCCATCGTCCCAAAGGCGTGCGGAGGCGTAGAGCGGATGGCTCTGGCTCTCAAAAAGATCGAGAATGGGCTTCTTGAAGGCCGCCTCATCATCGGCACTCCAGGCTGTTCCCGCGCGATTGAGCGCTTCGCTTCGAACGGTGGCAAGAACGCCCGCCGCCTGCTCACCTCCCATGACAGAGATCCGGCTGTTCGGCCATGTCCACAGGAAGCGCGGCGAGTAGGCGCGGCCGGCCATGCCGTAGTTGCCAGCGCCGAAGGAGCCGCCGATCAGCATCGTAATCTTCGGCATCCTGGTTGTTGCCACCGCCGTGACCAGCTTGGCGCCGTGCTTGGCAATGCCTTCCGTCTCGTATTTCCGCCCGACCATGAAACCGGTGATGTTCTGCAGGAAGACCAGCGGGATCTTCCGCTGTGAGCAGAGCTCGACGAAATGCGTGCCCTTTACTGCGGATTCGGAAAAGAGCACGCCGTTATTGGCAATGATCCCGACCGGAATGCCATGGATATGGGCGAAGCCGCAGACGAGAGTGGTCCCGTAGCGCGCCTTGAACTCGTCGAACCGCGAACCGTCCACAATGCGGGCGATCACCTCACGAACCTCGTAGGGTGTGCGAAGATCGGCCGGTATGATGCCTGCGATTTCCGCCGGATCGTAGAGCGGCGGCTCCGGCTCGCGAAGCTCGATCGTCAGCGCCTTCACCCGGTTCAGCGAAGCAACGGCCCGGCGCGCCAGCGCCAAGGCATGGGCGTCGTCGCGCGCCAGATGATCGGCAACGCCGGAAACGCGGGTGTGCACATCGCCGCCGCCGAGATCCTCCGCCGAGACGACTTCGCCGGTCGCTGCTTTCACGAGCGGCGGGCCGGCGAGAAAGATCGTTCCCTGTCCCTCGACGATGATCGCTTCATCCGACATGGCCGGAACATAGGCCCCGCCCGCCGTGCAGGAGCCCATGACCACGGCAATCTGCGGAATACCGGCCGCCGACATGTTCGCCTGATTGTAGAAGATGCGGCCGAAGTGCTCGCGGTCTGGAAAGACCTCGTCCTGGTTCGGCAGATTGGCACCGCCGGAGTCGACGAGATAGAGGCAGGGCAGATTGTTCTCTGCCGCGATCTCCTGCGCTCTGAGATGCTTCTTCACCGTCATCGGATAGTAGGTACCGCCTTTGACGGTCGCATCGTTGCAGACGATCATGCATTCGCGTCCGGCGACACGCCCGATGCCCGTGATCAGCCCGGCGCCCGGCGCCTCGTCGCCGTACATGCCGTAGGCGGCGGTCGTGCCGATTTCCAGAAACGGCGTTGCCGGATCGATCAGTCCCATCACCCGATCCCGCGGCAGCATCTTGCCGCGGCTCACATGCCTTTCCCGCGCCCCTGCGCCGCCGCCGTTCGCGGCCGTGCGCGCTGCTTCTTCAACGATCTGGCTTGCCGCCCGCATCGCCGCCTGATTGACCCTGAAGGTTTCGGAACTGGTCGAAATCTGGGATTTGAGTACGGTCATGCCGTCTCCGCAAAGAGTTCGCGCCCGATCAGCATGCGCCGGATTTCGGAGGTTCCGGCGCCGATCTCGTAAAGCTTGGCATCCCTCAGCAGCCGCCCCACGGCGTAGTCGTTGGTGTAGCCGTTGCCGCCCAGCGCCTGGATCGCTTCGAGCGCCATTCCCGTCGCCTTTTCCGCTGCGTAGAGAATGCAACCGGCGGCATCCTTTCGGGTCGTCTCGCCGCGGTCGCAGGCAGCCGCGACCGCGTAGACATAGGCGCGTGCCGTGTTCAGCGTCACATACATGTCGGCAACCTTGCCCTGCATCAGCTGGAACTCGCCTATCGCCTGTCCGAACTGCTTGCGTTCATGCAGATAGGGCAGGACGATGTCCATGCATGCCGCCATGATGCCGAGCGGTCCGGCGGAAAGCACCACACGCTCGTAGTCCAGCCCCGACATCAGTACCTTGACGCCGCCGCCGACGGTCCCCAGGACGTTCTCCTCGGGCACCTCGCAATCCGCAAAGACCAGCTCGCAGGTGTTCGAACCGCGCATTCCGAGCTTGTCGAGTTTCTGGCCAGTCGAAAAGCCCTTGAAGGTCTTTTCGACGAGGAAGGCGGTGATACCGCGCGGCCCCCCTTGCGGATCGGTCTTCGCATAGATCACCAGAACATCGGCATCCGGACCGTTGGTGATCCACATCTTGCTGCCGTTCAGCACATAGCGGTCGCCGAGCTTGTCAGCCCGAAGCTTCATGGAGACGACATCCGAACCGGAGCCCGGCTCCGACATGGCCAGCGCGCCGACATGCTCGCCCGAAATCAGCTTCGGCAGATAGCGGGCTTTCTGCGCGTCATTGCCGTTGCGGTTGATCTGGTTGACACAGAGATTGGAATGCGCGCCGTAGCTCAATCCGACCGAGGCCGACGCCCGGCTGATTTCCTCCATGGCGACGCAGTGCGCCAGGTAGCCGAGGCCAGCACCACCATGGCTCTCATCGGCGGTGATGCCGAGCAGGCCCATGTCTCCCATCTCACGCCAGAGCGGCGCCGGGAAACTGTTACTGCGATCGGTCTCTTCCGCCAGCGGTGCGATACGCTCGCTTGCAAACCGCCTGACGCTTTCGCGCAATGCCTCGATCTCGTCGCCGAGGGCGAAATTCAAACCGCCTGAATACATCCGGCCTCTCCTCCTAGCCGCCGATCCCGCGTCAGCAAATCTATTCCCCTCCCGAGATCGCAGGTTGATCAGTAGTCCGGAAAGCAGCTCCTCTTCCGCCCATCCGTCCACGATCAGGACAATAGCACCCGATCCGCGGAATTTCCGCGCCAAAAATGGCGCTGGCGCGCATCAATCGAAAAGCAGCTTACTATGATCGCGATATTTTCGTAATGGCATCGCACCTGTCGGACGCTAGGCGGCCAGACGTCGCCTTGAGGCGACCACGAGCCGGCGCTCCCACCAGATGAGCGCGAGGCTGGAAGCGACGATCAACAGCGCACCGGCAAAGACGTTCGGCGTCGGAACTTCTGCCCAGATGAGATAACCATAGAGAAAGGCCCAGACGAGGCCGCTATATTCGATGGGCGCAAGCGTCGAGGCGGGCGCATGGCGAAAACCCTCGTAGAGCAGATACTGGCCGGCAGCGCTGACGCAGCCCAGCCCGATCATCAGGCACCAGTCGAAGAGATCAGGCGATTTCCAGACCCAGGGAAGCGCCGCTCCGCAAGCGACGACAAAAAGCAAACTCGTCGCCATCATCTGATTCATCGTGCTTTCCGCATGGCTCAGCCGCAGAAGGACGACGCTCCAGGCCCAACAGAAACCTGCAAACAGGACCATCCCGGCCGGGATGAGGCTTGGCGCCTGTGCCGGGTTCGCGGCAAGCACCACGCCCGCAAAGCCGCCGATGCAGGCTAGCCAGCGAACCGGACCGACTTTCTCGCGAAGCACGAAAATCGACAAAACAACAACGATGACAGGCGCGCAGAAATACATCGTCGTGATCTCGGCAAGCCCGAGATGGCGCGCTGATGAATAATAGGCGAGCCAGGCGACGAACATCAGCAGCGCGCGGGTCAGGAGCAGGCCCCGCTGGGCGCTTTTCAGGATCGACGGATGACGGCGCCGACGCACGAAGATGCCGGCGAAGATGACGATGACGATGCTACGGAGGAAAAGGATCTGCGGCACCGAATAGTCCGCGACCAGCCATTTCACGATCGCATCCTGGACGGCAAAGAGCGAATAGCCGATGCACGCCAGCGCTATGCCAAAAAGCGGCGACGGCGCCTCATCGGCTGATCTCAAAAACATGGGAGCCTGCGAAGGAAAATGCGTTTGAATACGCCACCCGGAGTAGCAACCAGCGCTCGCGTTGACAATGGCAACGCGACGCAAGCATGCATATTTTCTCATGGTTCTGCTGCAAACTTCTTGCTGACGGATGTGATGGCATTGATGATCACGGCTACCCCGGAGTTTGCGACAGAATCGACCCTTGTCATCGTCGCGATTCACGAGGTCTGGATGCGCTGATCTGAGCGGTCGCGCCGCTTGACAGCTTCCGGCAAAGAGAGGAAAGATCGCGCATGGGGTTGCGATCACCCCACGAGGCGACAGCCGAAGCATCGCGTCCATTCGACCGCTCACCCGGAGGACGCATGATGTCATCACCTCTTGAAATTTCCTCCGAAAATTTGTCCGGCAAGTTAGCGCCGACGTCCGCATCGACGAGGGCTTCGGCGGCAACCCGCACCTTGATACCAGGCTCGGAAGGCGGCCTCGAATCCTGCGCCGGGCGCGGCCATCCGGCCGGCAACGCAAAAGGCCGGGACCAAGCGATAGGTCATTTCGGCAGTGAGACCCGTGCAAAGTAGCCATCCCGCCACATGTCTTTTCGCGGCGCGCGCGCTGCGCGATTTCGGTGACGGCTTCGTCGCCATCCTGTTACCGGTCTACCTGCTCGTTCTCGGATTTTCCCCGCTGCAGGTCGGCATCATCGCGACAGCATCGCTGTTTGGCTCTGCACTCTTGACGATCGCCGTCGGCTTCCTCGGAGTCCGCTATGATCTCCGCTGGTTACTTCTGGCCGCCGCAAGCCTGATGACTGCCACGGGTGTGGCAATGTCGCTGATGGACGATTACTTGCTGCTGCTGGTGATCGCATTCGCCGGCACAATCAATCCGTCGGCCGGCAGCGTGAGTGTCTTCGTGCCACTGGAACACGCGGCACTCACCCGCGAAGTGAACGATGCGCTGCGGACGAAGATGTTTGCTCGCTACAGCCTCGTGGGGGCGCTCGCAGGTGCCGCCGGCGCGCTCGCGGCCGCCCTGCCCGATCTAACAAGTGCCATAGGGCTTGGCCAACTGACCGCAATCAAGCTGATGTTCGTGCTTTACGCGCTCCTGGGCACTGCCGGCGGCCTCCTTTATGCACGCATCCCAACGCGTATTGCTAGCCACAAGCCTACCCAAGCCGCCGCACTCGGTCCCTCGCGCGCCATTGTCTTGAAGCTTGCAGCGCTGTTCAGCCTCGACGCCTTCGCAGGGGGCTTCGTTGTCCAGTCGCTACTCGCCCTCTGGCTGTTCAAGCGTTTCGATCTGTCGCTCTCCGAAGCCGGAGTGTTCTTCTTCTGGACGGGCGTGCTGTCGGCGTTCTCCTTTCCTGTCGCCGCATGGCTGTCGCGGCGCATCGGACTGATCAACACCATGGTGTTCACCCATATTCCATCGAGCGTTGCCCTGATGCTGGCGGCATTTGCGCCCACCCTGCCCGTCGCACTCAGCTTGCTGCTGATCCGGGCGGCGCTCTCGCAGATGGATGTGCCGACGCGATCTTCCTACGTGATGGCCGTTGTGACGGAGGCGGAGCGAGCGGCCGCCGCGAGCTTCACATCCGTGCCGCGCAGCCTAGCCGCAGCGGCCAGCCCCGCGCTTGCGGGTGCTCTCTTTGCCGCCTCATACCGAGCCTGGCCGCTCCTCATCTGCGCTACGCTGAAGATCGTCTATGACCTGCTATTGTTGCTGCAGTTCCGGCAGCTCAAACCACCGGAAGAAAGCTGACACGGAGCAGTCCAACATCCTGCATTGCGGCGGCGGCCGCTTTTCTTCAGCGATCCAGATCAAGCTTCAGCTGCTCGCCGCCGCGGGTTTTTACGAGGTAAGGGTTCGGCGCTCTCATCAGCTCAATCCGCTGGAGCAACCGCCCGCGACGTTCGAGGTCGCGCTCGCGGGCCGAACGCGACGCGGCAACGAAATCCAGGGCATTCTTGATGACAAGCTCTGCGTGAGTCATGAGAACCTCCACGAAAGTTTGTTCACTATATGTTCTTATTTTAGCCGGAAGTCAATCCGAGTGATCATACGCTCCCGGCGCGGTTTGCCCGCTGACGAACTCGGGATCATCCTTAGGAATTAACCGATATTTAAGCATGTTCTTGCCTAAGCCGAATTTTCTTGCCATGCTGAGTGCTCAATTGAGGGGTTTAGAGCATGGATATTCACAGCCTGAATGCTGAACCAACGCAGTATGCGCAGCGCCTTCTCGATTGCCGGGCATCCTTCGAACCAATGTTTCTTGAGATCATCAAGGAAGCGCAGAAGAACGGCTTTGAGCCGGCTGAGGTCGCTATGGCGATCGCCGATGCTGCTGACGACATGATCTTGGCTCTCGCCTCGAAGCTGCGTACGGCGCACTAAGCCGGCCTTTTTTCGGCCGACGGACGGATGGCTCCGATGACCGCCGATCCCTCAAAGGGGTCGGCGGCAGCGTTCTGACGCTCTCGTTTTCCGGATCAGAGAATAACGGGACAATGCTGGCGCTGGGCCTTTCCTGCCGGCCCTTTCCTTTCTATGCTGTCGGCATCTCGCACGACCGACAAAGCGCATGCTGATCCGCCAGGGGCACGAACGAAACGAACAAATCGATAGGAAGCTAGCCTCGTGGCTCGCCGCGATCGCGGGCGCGTTGAACGCAGCAGCGTTTTACGCGGTCGGCTTCTTCTCCGCTAACATGACCGGAAACGTCTCGACATTCTCCGATCATATTGCCGTTGGCGCATGGTTTTCCGGCCTGTTCTATCTTGCGATCGTCGTCACCTTCATCGTCGGCGCCACCATCTCGACCCTGCTCATCAATGCCGGCCGCAGACGCAACATGCATGGCATCTATGCCTATAGCATCCTGACCGAAGCGATCCTGCTTGCGATCCTCGGCTGCGCCGACCTTTGGCTGCTTGGAGCCTGGCGCGCGCCGGTGCTGGTCATCGGCCTTGCCTTTCTCATGGGCCTTCAAAATGCTGTCGTCACGCGCATTTCGGACGCGCGGGTGAGAACAACCCATATCTCGGGAATGGCGACCGATATCGGGATCGAGCTGGGGATGGCATTTGACATCCTCCGCGGTAAGGAGCCGTCGAGCGAGGCACGACATAACCGCGCCAAGCTCCTTTTGCATGTCCATACGATCCTCGCCTTTCTGGTTGGCGGGATCGTCGGGGTTCTGGCCTATCGCGCCGTCGGTGGTTTCATGCTGATCGGCGCCGCCGCACTACTGCTGATGATCGCCGCGACCGGCATTTCCCGCGCACGGAACCAGCGCGCGCAGGCCGTCTCGTAGAGGCGCTACCTCAGAGGCGCTGCAGACAAAAGGAAAAATGCGCATCCGGGTCCAGCGTCAGATATTCGAAGCGCCATCCGTAATCGGCACAGAACTTGTGGACGGCTTCCACCACGCCATAGACGATCGGCTTGACGGTGTTGCCGGTACAGAAGTCGTGGC
Source organism: Rhizobium sp. SVR5-9E (assembly GCF_056755095.1). Lineage (NCBI taxonomy): Bacteria > Pseudomonadati > Pseudomonadota > Alphaproteobacteria > Hyphomicrobiales > Rhizobiaceae > Rhizobium > Rhizobium sp. SVR5-9E. The sequence goes on from NZ_JBNDHS010000001.1 coordinate 250,310, forward strand.
CCGCAATCCTGCCACCCCGGTTGACCTTGCTGTTTGAGAGCACCAGTTCCTGCCAGGTGAGGTCGAAGGAGTGGTCCGTATCGATGTATAGCCAGTCGAAAAAGCCGTCCTCGAACGTGCGCAAGACGTCGAGCGACGTACCCTGCCTTATCTCCACCGTTCCATCGGCTATCTCGCCGCCGAACTTCTCGCGCACAGTGGCCATGCCGGCGGAGTAGCGATCCATGCCCCATGGGTCGATGAGGAAAAGCTTGGCGGGGCGATTGCGCTTGAGAATTTCTGCCGTGAACTCGCCTTCGGCGACGCCGATCTCGGCCGCGATCCCGCCATTCGGCAGACGATGCAGAAGCTCGTTGCGATCCGGCAGCAGCTTGGCGCCTTCGGTATGAACGAAATCCAGCCTTGTACGCGGTGTGCTATTCCTCAGGCATAACCGCTCTTCGCGCGTTTTCACTCTATGCTCCATGAGAGAATGATTTCATGATCGGCACAGCACCAAGGGTGCCGGGATGCAGTCTATCTCTATACACAAATCCCGGCTTGCGAAACTCACGAGGCGAGGCATCCGCCGCCCTTCACAACAATCTGAAGGGCGTGCTGCGGCAGGATGGTGATTGCCGGTCAGAAAAAATTGGAGAAAAATCCCGGCAACGGTCTTGCAGTTCGACGCCGATATCGTTAGAGAGCCATCCACGCTAGGTGCTGCGGCACCCGGGGGCGATTAGCTCAGTTGGTAGAGCGCCTCGTTTACACCGAGGATGTCGGGAGTTCGAGTCTCTCATCGCCCACCATGCTTTCCATAAAAAATCGTTCGTTCTCGAAGCAAAATTAATTGCTTAGCAACTCTCGTCCACGTGCAATTCCCCTCACCTATCGGCCTAAACCGCCCCTTGATTTTAAAAGGGAACCCGAAACGCTCCCCTCACCCCTCCAGCAGGCAGACATTACAAGCGCTTTAGCGGCTCTATGGCGTAGACCGCGCCCCTAGGGTCTCCGGGAAATTTAGCTTGAAGAAAATCTATTCATCAGAAATGTCTCCGGATAAATCTTGATCCACATTTTCCGGCAGTTGCCCCCGTGGTATCAACCCACCGGGAACTCGGGGAACGTCGCATGCCAGAGTGGGGTGTTAGACGCCGTTCGATGTCAACACGGGAGCTTGTAAAAGTAGCCATGGGGCTCTATCCCGAACTAAGCGGGCAGCGTGACAGCTTTGATGTTTTCTTCCGGATAGCAAGTGCAGCCATCCACGCCGATGAGTTGCCTAACAAGGACTTGGATACGGCTATCTATTTGGGAGAGAGACTGCTTGGCTTGTTGACGAAAATCCAGGCCCACGATGCCCTTGACGCTGAACTTCCGCTCGACTGACATTAAGCGACTAGCAGATAGGCCGGTGTATTTAAGCGATTAAAGACCAAGTGTGATTGCGGAGAGGTGTCGATGCGAGGGCAGTGGCAAGGCAATTATAGCGGGTATTCTTCTGGACAAGTTACGCTTCAGATTGACGAGTACGAAACGCACTTCGCCGGCAGAGCGTGCGTATTCGAGGCCGGTAACGACTACGGAATTTACGTTTGCGGGTTCCAGACTCAGGACAAAAAGGATCATCAACAGCTTAAAGTGCCGGTCACAATTCAGCGATATCTTGATGCCACCGACATACCCAGATCGGAGTTATCCTCCTCTTTCCCCGGTATTGATTTTCCTACACACGCTTTGATCGACCTGAAAATGTTGAGCAAAGGGCTGCGCGTTACCGCCACAACGATGATGGACACCAAAACGCTTGGAACAATTACTTCTCTGCTGACCCGTGGATCTGCGGAAAAGAAGAGCAAGCTGGTCGTAGACAAGACGGTCAGGAGCTGGGAAAGGTTCAAACAAATGGTGGGATCGATGGAGCCTGACCGCTTCATCTTTCGAGGTCAGCCTGTTGTTAACCGACTTAGAACCTCATTTCATCGGACCAATCGAAGCGACTTGCATAAGTTTCAAGCGGACGACATCCCTCAGTTGCATGCAATGGTGACCTCAAAAACAAACCATTACTTCGATCTTCGTGACAACGTACAGAATGCGGCTTTCTGGAATTTGCTCCAACATCATGGCTATCCCACGCCCTTGCTAGATTGGACGCATTCACCCTATGTCGCCGCATACTTTGCTTTCAGAGAAAAGCCCCAAGGCGCAATTGAGGCAAACCGTAAGATCAGGATATTTATGTTCGATCGGGCTGCTTGGCTTAGCGATTTTCGTCAGATTTACAGCGTTGTAAACGTCAGGCCGCACTTCTCTCTTCTCAATCCCATCGCACTTGAAAATCCGCGGGCATTGCCGCAACAAGCAATTTGCTCGATCACAACCGTCGATGATGTCGAAGATTACTTGACCCAATGTGGCAAGGCAGCGAACAAGACATACCTCAGCGTTTTCGAACTACCCTTTACTGAGCGTGGCCCAGTTTTAACGGAACTTCGCTTGATGGGAGTGGCCGCCGGCTCTCTTTTTCCAGGAATTGACGGAGCATGCGAAGAGATGAAACTGAAAAATTTTCGGTATTAGCGCTGCGATGGTGCCCCATGCGGGAGTAAGGCAATCCGTCAGAATCAACAGCTTGCCAATTTTTTGAGACAAAAAGACGGTTTGCGAAATCATCTTGCTTTTCGCCGGTAGTGTCTCACGTGATCTCGTAGATCGCCGCTTCTTCGCACCTGCCGGGCACACCAAAGAAAACCCCGCAGAGCGACCGCGGGGTTTTTCTCGATCGTCTGCTTAATGTTACTGGCAGTTGCCACCGGCATCCTTGGCTGTACCAGCTACGGGCTTACCCGCCTTGTTGGCTGCGGTCTTGCCCTGAACGCAGTCCGAGGACTCTCTGATATCACTCCCGGCGGCATCACTCCCGCCATTGAAGTTACCGCTCGTGTTCTGATTTTGCGCGCCGCCAGAACCGCCGGTGGCGCCGGAACCGCTCGTGCTGCCGGAACCGCCGCTCCCACCCGATCCGCCGCTGGCCTGAGCCATCGCCGACGTTGCAAGACCGATCGAAAGTGCGGAGACCGTGATGAGTTTCAAAAGCATTGGATTCTCCTATTCTTGCTTTTGCTTCTGGGGGGGCGAACTCCAGCATGAAAAATTAGTTCCACCTTAAATTCTCACTCGATCTCGTAAATCGCCGCCTCGTCCTGCTCCTCTCGAAGCCCCTTATAAGAGGCGTGCCGCAGCTTCCCGTCATGCGTCCAGGCGCGGTATTCGATCTCGGCAATGAGTATCGGTTTCACATAGACCGCATCGCGCTCTTCCTGCCGGTATCGGCGGCTGACCATCCGCTCACGAGGCAGGTCTATCCTGATAGAACGGATAGTCGATGTAGCCTTCGGGTCCCTGCGTGTAGAAGGTTTTGGTGTCCCACTCATTGAGTGGCCATCCGTTACGAAGCCGCTCAACCAGGTCAGGATTGGCCAGAAACGGCTTGCCCACCGCGATCAGGTCTGCCTCATCATTGTCGATTGCGGCTTGCCCGTTCGTTTCGAGGTAGCCGCCGGAAAGAATCAGCGGTCGCTGAGAGGCCTTCCGAAAATCTCGAAGGTAATTGCTGGGAATCGAGACATCGTCGGCCCAGCGCGTTTGATCGCTAACGTGTACGTAGGCGATGTCGCGCTTTGCGAGTTCAGCCGCCAGCCGTAGATAGGTCTCAGCCTCGTCTTCAAACGCAGGCATTTCATTGAATCGGCCAAAGGGGGACAAGCGGATGCCGGTGCGCTCGCGGCCAATCGCGTCGATTACGGCGTCTACTGTTTCGAGTGTAAAGCGGATCCGATTGTCAATCGAACCGCCGTAACGATCGTTGCGCGTGTTTAACGCCCCATTGATAAACTGGTCGTGGAGATAGCCATTGGCGGCATGAATCTCGACGCCGTCAAAGCCGCCCTCGAGGGCATTGCGGGCAGCCTGCGCGAACTCGCCAACGATAATTGGCACCTCGTCCGTCAGCAGAGCTCGGGGCTTACTTTGGAGAAGAAAAGCTGGCTTGCCGCCCGCGTCGAAGGCCATGGAGATGGCTTTCGTCGCCCCTACGTCTGTGGAGCTAACAGTGGCTTGGCCATGTGGCTGATGCGAGACATGACTCGCTCGGCCGCCATGCCGGAGCTGACCGAAAATCACCCCACCATGATCATGCACCTCACCGGTAACATGGCGCCAGGCCTCGATTTGGGTCCGGGTATATAGGCCAGGCTCGAACGCCCAGGTCCGGGCCCATTCGCTGATGGCGATACTGCCGGTCACGATGAATGCGGCGCCGGCACGCTGCGCAAAATAGCGCGCAGTGTCGGCCTGGGGAACCCAGTCGCCGTTACGCGCACGCGAGCGCTCCATCGGCGCCATGACGATGCGGTTTTTCAGGCGGATCGGCCCGAGGTCGAACGGATCGAAAATTGAAGGCATTGTGAATCTCCATCGGTCTGGATTTGCGATTTGATGTCCCGCTGGAGATAATCTAAGTTTCTTCCCTGGATTAGAGTGCCTTAACCCTACTTACTGTTGCGTCAAAGGCTACAAACTCAATGAAATCTCGCTTTGACGGTATCGTCGAGTTCGTCGCGGTTACGCGACTAGGCAGTTTCACGGCAGTTGCTGCGGAGCTCGGCATGACCAAGTCCGCGGCCGGGCGAGCAGTGTCGCGTCTTGAGGATCGGCTAGGGTCAAAATTGCTCTATCGGACAACGCGCCATCTAACCTTGACGCCAGCGGGAGAGGCTTGGCTCGAGCATTGCGTGGCTGCGCTTGCCGAGCTCGAGCGCGGCGAAAACGCGCTCATGCTCGCGCGCGACGCGCCATGTGGTGAGGTGCGGATTGATCTGCCGACGGCGTTCGGACGACTCCTCGTCATGCCGCTGCTGCTCGAATTGGCTGAACGCTATCCAGCGCTGTTTCTCAACGTGACCTTCACGGATCGATGCGTCGATCTGATTCGCGAAAACATCGACCTTGTGGTGCGGATCGGCAAACTTGACGACACAACGAACCTAGTCGCGCGTCAGGTCGGCATCCAACGGATGGTGATCATTGGATCGCCTGGCTACCTTGCGGTCCGCGGTGTCCCCTACTCTCTGGCCGATCTCGCCGGGCATGATTGCATCGCCGGGGAACGCCAGGAACAGCGCGCTGTTTGGTTGCTCAAGCAACCGGACGGCTCCGTCGCGCGTCACCCTATCCCGGTCAAACATGATATCCGCGATTTCGAGATGATACATGCAGCGGCAAGGGCAGGACGCGGCCTTGTCCAACTCCCCTATTGGATGGTCCAGGACGACATTCGCGATGGAAAGCTGAAGACGGTCCTCGATGGAATGTCCGGCGGGGAAATGCCGATAAACGTCGTTTGGCCCCGAACCAAAACATTGCCTGCAAAGATTCGTGTCGTTGTAGACAACCTTGTTCAAAGCCTTCCGCGCGTCTCACAGTGAGGTTTCTCGCCGCGTGCAAAGTGCTCGCGAGCGACGGCGCACCCATGACGAGTACGTGTGACACCATGCCGGTATGCGTGCGCGAAGCTCTCATAAGAAAGCGTGGAGCGTCCAATCGTGAACACTTGCGATGTGACGTATCCTACTTCCTCCATGCCGGGGAACGCGGCACCAATAAGAGAACCATCGTCTATTCGACATCAGCAAGCTCATTGCGGAACTTTGATCGGCGGAAGCTTGCGCGATATTGGCTGGGTGTCACGCCAAGACGCCGGTGGAACACGACACGCATTCGGTCTGCGGATCCGAAGCCACACCGGAAGGCCACTGCCTTGAGTGCATGATCACTTCCTTCAAGCAGCATGCGAGCGGTGTCGATTCGCGCCCGCATGACAAACTCATGCGGGGTTATCCCGGTTTCTTGCACGAAGTGGCGAGCGAGGTTGCGAGCGCTCATACCAACGTCGAGCGCAAGTGACTCAAGCGAGTGAGGGCGTCCGATATTGGCCATCACGTAATCTTGGATGCGCGCAATCGGCGAGTTTGGATCTGAGGGGGCGGTGAGATAAGGGCTGAATTGCGATTGGCCTCCCTGGCGCTGCGCCACCACCAAGAGCCTTTTTGCCACTGCTACCGCTACGCTCGGCCCATGCCGCTCACTGACGAGCGCCAATGCGAGATCGATCCCTGCTGTTACACCAGCCGACGTGACAAGCCGGCCATCGCGGACGTAGATGAGGTCAGGCTCAACAAGGGCAGTTGGGAACTGTGCCGCCAGCGTCTGGGCCACAAGCCAGTGGGTGGTGACCCTGCGCCCCTCAAGCAGACCCGCGTGGCCAAGCGCGAATGCCCCGGTGCAAATTGAACCGTAGATCTTCGCCCGCGCTGGTGCATCGCGCAGCCAATTTAAGAACTGCGGATCAGGGGCGGCATACGGCAGCTGGGGGCCTCCCGCCACCAGCAACACATCTAATCCGCTGAGCGTATCTTCGAATGTGACGTCAGCGGTTATCTGCATGCTGTTTGATGCACGTAATGGCGCGCCTTGGGGCCCGACCAGTACCGTCTTGTATCTATCTCCGACAGGAATAAATAAATTCGCTTCGGTGAAGACATCGATTGGGCCTGCAACGTCCAGTGCCTGGACATTGTCATGTATCACAATCGCGACTGTCTGGATTGGCATCATCGCTCCCAACCGCTGGCAGCAAGTTTCAAATTCATCTCCAACAGCATTGTCGAGGAAGATCTCCGCCGTTGATCAAGCAGTGTACCTCGCAATCGCGAATCCCTAGTGTGGATTGATGAACGACATTTGCGAAAGAGATCTGCCCAACATAATGCCTGCCGCTGCGGATGGTCTCTCAACCGCTCACATAGCTGAGAAACCGCAGATTATGCGCCGTGGTTGTGACACCCACAGACCCAATGGGAGCGCAACATGATGCTGCAGATGTTCAACCGCTGAAAATTGGGATCTTTTTGCTCCAGGAAACCTTCGTTCATGGTACCGAATGTGCTCGCGGGCCGATGTTTCATCCCGTGATAAAATGCGTCAATCATCTCGTGCTCGAAGTTGTTGCCGCGTGGATACGCAGCGGTCACCGCCGTGCGTTCTTTGTCCGTAAAATCCTCGTAGCCGCGACCCGCCACGTCCATTCCCGCCCCCGCCTGGACCAAGGCGATCTCCGGATCCATGAATTCGGGAATTCCGGGCGTCGTGTGGAGCGCGATCGCATCCCAGACCGTCTTGATATCGCCTTCGGGTACACCGCGGCTTCGTAGGAAGTCACGTGCGGCGTTGGCGCCGTCTACCTCGAACCGAAGCTGGCTCTCCTGGTAGCCCTCTGTCAGCCCAATATCGTGGAACATAGCACCTGCATACAGAAGCTCCGGATCGAATTTCAGCCCTTTTCGCTCGCCGGTCAGTGCTGCCCAAAGATAGACCCGGGCCGAGTGATTGAAGAGCAGCTCAGACGCTGTGTCCCGTACGAATTCCGTTACCTCGTTCGCGAGCTTGCTGTCTGGGATCATGATCCCGCTCGTGGTTGTCATTTTGTACCTCCATTGGATCGTTGAAGGTTAGAGAGCATCTGCGATGAACTCTATCTTGATGCTACGACAAAAATGGACATCGAAGCTGCGAAATAAGACACGTTCGTCTGAGCAACGATCGTTCGGACTGTTGACCTTAAGCCCAACCTCATACGTCGTTCAGCGGGAGGCAAGCCTGTGGGTCGAGGCGTTCGACCTCGAAGCTGGTCAACTCAAACGACGGATTATTTCGAAAAGCCGATCACAGGTACGAGCAAGGTTCTTTGTCGGCGTGGTCGCGACACCAAGCAGAAGTCCGGATTCGGCGCTCTCAGGCGATGTATACCAAGGTGAGAGAGGCGCCGGAAACATACCGAACGCCAGGGTGTCACGTACAACGGCGACGTCCGATGTTGTTCTCGGCAGCCTCAGCAAAACGGCCAAGCCGGGTGTAGAAAGCTGATCGGCATCGACGGATGCCTGAAGACAATCCAGCAGTGCCTGCCGCTTGGCGGCATAGGCGCGCTTGGTGCGCCGGAGATGGCGCATATAGCAGCCCTCGTGCATGAATTCGGCGATCGCGCGCTGCACCGCAGGGCCAGGCGCCGGGGCGAGGCACGCCGCCATTTCCGCGAACCGAGAGGCAAGTTCGACAGGCGCAACCACAAAGCCGAGCCGGACGGTTGGACTGATCGTCTTGCTGAACGATCCGATATGAATGACGCGTCCTTCACGGTCGAGCGATGCGAGCGCCGGCGCAGCCCTGCCTGCCAGTTGTAGCTCGCTCAGATAGTCGTCTTCAATCACCCAAACTTGCTTCGCCGCCGCCCATTCGAGCAGGCCAAGGCGCCTCTCGAGCGATAAGGTGGCACCAAGCGGTGCCTGCTGACCAGGGGTCACGACGACGAGCCTCGCGTCCGGATGGTGGCGCAGGCCATAATCGAGATCGATACCATCAGCATCGACCGGGATCGGCGCGAGGAGCAGGCGTGCGAGCTCCAGTCCCTTGCTAGTCCAGGGAAAGCCCGGATTTTCGACCCATGCGGTGTGTCCGCTCAACCCAAGAGCCCCCAGCGCCAGGCCGAGTCCCGCGCCAAATCCCCCGGTAACGATGATCTGCGACGGCGAGCAATGGATGCCGCGAGCGACGGCGAGATAGCCTGCGATTTCATGTCTCAATTCCACTTCGCCGCGGGGGTCGGGATAAAGCGGAGGCGCAGTTGCCTCGGCACGGACCGCGTTCGCGCGAATACGGGCGAACAAGGTCGCTGGAAAGGTTTCGACTGCGGGCACACCCATTTGAAAGAACGCAGGTCCCTGCGTCATCTCCAGATACGTCTCGATGAACGAGCCCATGCCCGTCGGCTGCTCGCCCCTTGCGACGGCGCGGGGACGCTGGGCGACGCGCGTTCCCGTCGCCCGCGCGGCCACGATCAATTGGGCGGCGGCCAGCTTCCCATACGCGGTCCGCACAGTGCCGCGCGCGACGCCGAGTTGTGCAGCGAGATCCTGCCACGAAGGCAAGCGCGCACCGGGCTCCAACACGCCGCTCTCGATGGCCGTGGCCACCCCTTTTCGGATCTGTTCTGCCAGGGGCACCGCTGCAGTGCGGTCAAGAGTCAGTTTCAGCGATTCACTCATGCTGTCATGGTACATCATTTTATCAACTTCTTGGTACTTTTCGTGACCCAGTGCGGCATGTATCTGGATAGGCAGAAGGAGAAAGCCCATGAAGGTCCGTAACATCCTCGCTGCCGCCAGCGCTGTTCTGGCGTCCACGATCGCCGTGCCCGCCTCCGCGCATGACGGTCAGACAGAAACAGTGACGCCCAAATTCGCACAGGCGATTCCGAACGTCCCCGGCAAGTCGCTTGTCGTTGTTGAAGTCGACTATGCGCCAGGCGCGGCGTCCCCGCCCCACCGGCATGCCAAGTCGGCTTTCATCTACGCCTATGTGATCTCGGGCGAGATCGAGTCGAAGGTGAATGACGGCGTGACCCGTGTTTTCAAGGCCGGAGAGAGCTGGTCAGAACCTCCGAACGCGAGCCACTCGATCAGCCGAAACGCAAGCAAAACCAAGCCGGCAAAGCTGCTTGCCGTCTTCGTCGTCGACGCCGACGACAAGGCACTCACGACCCCCATCAAGTAAGACTGAAGGAACCAGAACAATGACCAAGAGGCTCGACTACAATCAGATCGCCCCCAACGGGGCCAAGGCGCTCGGCGGCGTCTATGGCTATGTCATGCAAAGCGGTCTGCCTAGCGAACTGGTAGATCTTGTCTATCTGCGCGTATCGCAGATCAACAACTGCGCCTATTGTCTCGACATGCACACCCGCGACCTGATCAAGAAGGGCGTGAAGGTCGAGAAGCTCGCGCTGCTGCAGGCGTGGGAAGAAGGCGGTAACCTCTTCAGCGAGACCGAGCGTGCCGCGCTGGCATGGGCCGAGAGCGTGACGCGCGTCGCCGAAACCGGCGTGCCGGATAGCGCCTACGAAGCCGCGCGAAGCGTTTTCGACGAGAAGCAACTCGTCGACCTTACGATCGCGATCAGCCTGATGAACAGTTACAATCGCATGGCCATCAGCTTCCGGAACACGCCGCAGGGTGTCCTCGACAATTAAGCTGGCGCTACGTCAATATCGCGAAACCGGATGGAGTAACGACCATGATCGCCAATGAGATTTCCGGTGTTAGAATCCCTGACAGCAAACTGGCGCGCGAGGTGGCAGATTTCGTTCGGGACACCGAGAATGATCTGCTGTTTCAGCACTCCACGCGGGTCTATTTCTGGGGTGCCATGGCTGGAGCCCGCAAGGAGCTGACATTCGATCCAGAGCTTTTCTATACGGCGGCGATGTTCCACGATATCGGCCTGACGGCGGGTTTTCGGCACAGCCACCTGCGCTTTGAGGTCGACGGCGCAAACGCCGCACGTGACTTCCTACGGAGCCACGGCATTTCGGAAGTCGATATCGAGCGAGTCTGGCTTGCCATCGCACTGCATACCACGCCGGGAATTTCCGCACATATGCATCCGATCGCCGCGCTTACGGCAGAAGGGGTAATGATGGACCTGGTGGGCTTCGGTTATGGCGACTTCACCGACGCCCAGAGGACTGCTGTCGAGGCAGCCTATCCGCATCCGCCAGCGTTTGCGGAAGATGTTCTCCAAGCCCTATACGATGGGCTCGAGCATCGCCCCCAATCCACACAGGGTACCGGCCTGGCCGATGTGATGGCCGACAAGGATCCGCATTTCCACCCCCGCAACTTTTGCACCCTGATGCGGAACTCGCCATGGGCTGGCGAAAAATGACCGAGCATAACGGCATGAGTTATTCGAGCCATATTCGGATCAAAAAAGGAGAAAGCCCATGAGGTTCCGTAGCGTCTTCACTGCTACTTGTGCCGCTCTCGCATTCGTAGTCTTCGGGTTCGCCTGGGCGCCAGACGGCCAAGCGGAAACGGTCAAGTCTAATGTCGATAAAGCGATCCCCAACACCGTTGATGACGTGTCGGGCATAAAAGTTCCCGACAGCAAATTGGCACGCGACGCAGCTAAGTTCGTTCGTGATGCCGAGGGCGATCTGCTATTTCAGCACTCTATGCGCGTCTATTATTGGGCTGCCTTAGCAGGAAAGCGCAAGGGCCTGGTTTTTGACCCGGAACTTCTTTTTACGGCGGCTATGTTCCATGATTTCGGCCTGACGGCAGGTTATGGAAAGAGTCATTTGCGTTATGAAGTGGATGGCGCAAACGCGGCGCGCGATTTCTTACAGAGCCACGGCATTTCGGAAGCTGATAGCCAGAGAGTCTGGCTCGCGATCGCGCTGCACACGACAAATGGAGTTTCCCCGCATCTATACCCCATCGCTGTACTTCTTGCCGAAGGTGCCAACATGGACCTTGTGGGCGCCGCCTATAACGACTTTACTGCCGCACAGCGGGACGCGGTCGAGACTGCTTACCCACATCCACCACAATTCGCGGATGCTTTTCTGCAAGCCCTCTACGACAGCCTCAAGCATCGTCGCGAGACCACCCAGGGCACTGGTCTAGCCGATGTATTGGCCTACAAGGATCCGAACTTTCGCCGAAGGGACTTCAGCAGTCTAATGCTCAACTCGCAATGGACTAAGGGAAAGTGATAGGAGTGCCCCATTCGGCGCGCCTCCGGCTTTCGCTCTGCTTACGGCACCGTCCGAGGTGGACGGTGTTCCAATAGAGCAGACAGGCTGCGTGAGCCTGAAACCCTGTTCACCTCCGCAGGACGACCAACCCGTCGAGAGCTATCCCTCCCTGGGCCGACAGCAAGAAAGGGTTGACGTCGATGGAAGTGATACGACCTCCCGCATCGAACATCAGCTGGGAGAGACCCACCAGTGCTTTGACCACCGATTCGGAGTCGCAGGCCGGTCGCCCGCGGTAACCTCCCATGATGGTGCTGATACGCGTTTTCGCGATAAGCTGACGCGCCTGCTGTTCGTCGAGCGGGCAGCCTGCCAGGGCGACGTCGCGCGTGAGTTCGATGTCGATGCCACCGGCACCGAACATAATGACCGGGCCCACTTCCGGATCGAGCGAGGCGCCGAGGACGAGTTCCAGACTGCCTGACGCCTGTTCGGCAACGAGGATGCCGTCAATGGGCGGCTTTTGCGGCAGGCCTTCCGCCACCGCGATCAACCGATCGAAGGCCTCCGCGACCGCCTTGGCGGAGTTAAGGCCGACGATGACGCCGCCGACATCCGATTTGTGCGGAAGAGCGCCACTGACGATCTTGGCCACGACCGGGAAGCCAATCTCCGCAGCGCGCGTGGCAGCCTCCTCGGCGGTGGCGCACAGATATTCGCGAGGAACGGCAATTCCGTAGTCTCGGAGCAAAGCTTTAGAGCGCACTTCGTCGATGACCGGGCCGATCCTGTCCTTGGCAAACGATTCCAGATGTCGGTCGGCCGGATTGTTCGCTGCCGGTTGCGCCATCCGCGGTGGCGACGGCGTTGTGGTCGCGTAATCCATGATAGAGCGCACCACCTTGAGCGACTTGTCGATTTCATGCAGGAAGGGGACATGCGGCAGGGATCGCCGCAATTCCCGGCTGTAATCGGTCATGGCGTAGGACAGCATGCTGACGAAGGCGATCGGCTTGGACGCCTTGGATGCTATCGCCTCGACGTCGGCAAGGTTCTTGAGCTTTCGTGTCGAGCCGTCGTCACGCGGCAGTTCTTCCTGCAAAAGCAGCATGTCGACATTGGGATCGGCCAGAATGGTTTCGATCAACTCGACATAGGCCGTGGGCTTGGTCAGGGCGGCAAAACCTCCGTCCAACGGATTGCCCAGAATGCTGCCGACGCCGAGGATATTGCCCATGGCCTCGTAGGTGGCGGGCGCCAGATCGGCGAATTCGAGGCCGTGGCCCCGTCCTATGTCCAGCATCAGTCCGCGCATAGCGCCGGAAAACGTGATGGCACCGAGTTTCTTGCCAGCCGGCAATTTCGCGTGGGCGAGGAGTTCTATGGCCTCGACGGCGCTATCCAGATTGTCGACACGGATTACGCCGACTTGACCCGCCACCGCGTCGAAAGCTTGCATGGATCCGGCCAGTGCCCCGGTATGAGCCTGGGCCGCCTCGCGGCCGATATCGGAGACCCCGAGTTTCATGACGACAACGGCCTTACCGCAGGCCCGAGCCGCTCGGCAGGCCTCCAGGAAAGGCTCAGGTTTAGACACAGCCTCGAGATAGGAGAAGATCACCCGCACATCCGGGTCGGAAGCGAAATGCTGGATGTAATCGGCAGTCGACAGGCCCGCCTCATTGCCGCTGGACACGATCGCGGAAACATCGATCCCGCGATCCTGCAGGGCGCGCTTCATTGCTGTGGCAAGTCCACCCGATTGACTGATGATGGCGACAGGGCCTGGCGTCAGGAGCAGCGGCCGGTCGTCAGGAATGGTGACCAGTTTTGCCTTGGCGTTGAGGTTGCCGAGACAGTTGGGACCTGAAACGGCCAGCCCGGTCTCCTCAATCACCTTTTTCAGGCGGGTCGCAAGATCGACGGATGCGCTGTCGGTGAGCTCATCGAAACCCGAGGTCATAACCGTTGCACTGCGGGCGCCAGCCTTGGCGGCGTCCAGCAGCACGTCCGGAACGGCGACCGCCGGCACGAGGACGACCAGATGGTCCGGTTTTTCCGGAAGGGACGCGCAGTCGGGATAACAGCGGACACCCCACACTTCCTCCCGGCTGGCATTGATTGGATAGACATTGCCGGAAAACCCATACCGATGCACGTTGCGCCACACCCGCTCAGCCCAGTTGCCCGGCTTTTCGCTTGCTCCTACAATCACGATATTCTTCGGGTTCAGCAGCGCGTGCACCCCGGGGTGTCCGGTTGATTCCATCTCCCCAGAGACCCAGGATGCTTCGATCTGCATTTTGTTCTGCGACATTACCTTGTTGCCTCACCTTGATTTTATTGCGGATGTTCTTCGCGGTATGCTGCAGGCAGGGAGCCGAAGACCGAACCTGTCCGTCTGCCCACTGACCTAGCGCTTGTAGGCTCCCAGACCTGGCTTGTAGGTCTTATCATCCAAAAATTGCGACATTGCCTTCTTACGGCCGCCCTCGGGATCGGCGTATTTCAGCGCGTCGCTCTTTGCGTTGAGATAATCGAAGGCCTGTTCCCTCGACATCGAGCGTACGGCGCGGATGGCTTCCTTGGTGTAGCGCAGTGCCGCGGGGCTTTTCGCTTGCAGGCTCTTGGCCAGCTCAAGGACGGTGGGCTTCAGATCCTGGAGCGCGACTGACTTGTTGACGAATTTCATTGCGGCGGCTTCCTTGCCGCTGAACTGTTCGCCGGTGGCGGAATAGTAGATCGCATCCCGATAGTTCATCACCTGAGTGATCGCCCAGGCGACCAGTCCGCCTGGAATGATGCCCCAGTTCACCTCGGATACGCCAAAGGTCGCGTCGTCAGCCGCGATCGCAAAGTCGCAGGCGATGACCGGCGTGAAACCACCGCCGAAACAGTAGCCGTGAACCATGGCGATGGTCGGCTTGGGGAAGTTCGAGAGCTTGTCCCAGCGCCAGGAATGGGCCGCACGACGGGCGCGGGCGCGGGCCTTCGGATCGTCTTCGGTTCCGCGGAAATACAGCTTCAGATCCTGCCCGGCACAGAAGTTGCCGCCCGCTCCCGACAGGACAACAACCTTGGTTGCATCGTCTTCTTCAGCCCACTCAAGCGCTTCGCACATGTCCAGGTGCAATTGCGGGCTCATCGCATTCCGCTTTTCAGGCCGATTCAAGTAGATGAAAGTCGTGCCGCCCTCGCGCTCAACCTTCACGTTCTCCAAGGTAATTACGTCGCTGGTCATATCTGCTCCTCCATAATTGCTAGTTCTGCCGCGACCAAACCGGGCGGTGCCTCAGTGTGAAGCCGCTCGGAAAGCCTTGGGCTGTTTCAAGAGTTGCGCATATCTCTAGACCTTCCTTGCAAGCCAGTCCTTCAACAGGCAGGAGCGAGATTGGAGCAACCGAAATGCCTTAAGGTCCGGACACGATCGCCGTCTCGGCCGCTTCAAGCCTGCCCATCAGACAAGGCTAATATCGTACGTTGACATTCTTCTCCTGCACGAAGCTCAGAAGCTCATCCAGGGAGTGTTCCTTGCCGAGCCCGCTGCTTTTCATCCCCCCGAACGGAGCACCCTTAAAACGCTTGTTGCCGTGGCCATTGATCCAGACATAGGCGCATTCGATATCGTCCGCGAAGCGCATCGCGGTGCTGATGTCGTTTGTCCAGATGTTGGCGCAAAGGCCGAATTCGGAATCGTTAACCTCCTCCAGCATCGTCGCTTCGTCGGTCCATTGGACGACGCTCATCACCGGGCCGAAGATTTCCTCCCGCTCGATTGTCATTCCGTGCTTCACGCCCGTGAACACAGTCGGGTCGATGAAATAACCCGACTCGAGTTCCGCCGCGGCCGAATGCGTGCCGCCCAGCGCGATGCTGGCACCTTCCTTGCGGCCGCTTTCGATGTAACCCATGACGCGATCGTAATGACGACGGGTGACGACGGGCCCCATCTGGGCATTTTCCAGTTCCGGCAGGCTGACTTTGATCTTCGACGCCAGCGTCAGGACGGCTTCCATGAAGGCGTCGTGGATTTTTGCATGCACGAAGACGCGTGAATTCGACCCGCAGGACTGGCCCTGTGAGCGGGTGAAATTCATCCCGGAGACCGCGGCGGCAGCGGCTTTCTCAATGTCGACATCGGGGAAGACGATAAGCGGGTTCTTGCCGCCAAGTTCCAGACTCACCGGCTTTATCCCCGCGCTGGCGAGGATGCTGCGCCCCACCTCGACGCTGCCGGTGAAGGCCACCCGGCGCACATCCCGATGGCTCGCAAGCGGCGCGCCGCAGTTGGGTCCGTCACCGACGACGATGTTCACCACGCCCGGGGGAAGGTGCTCCTCGACGAGCCGGCCAAGCAACATCGCTGAAAGCGGCGTCTGCTCTGCGGGCTTCAGCACTACCGTGTTTCCGGCAACCAGCGGAGGCGCAATTTTTCCCGCCGCAAACGAGATCGGATGGTTGAATGGAATGATGCGCCCGACCACGCCGAACGGAAACTGCCGTGTGTAATTCAATCCTCCGCCGGGCGTCGGAATCGTGCGTCCCTTCATTTCCATGCCCAGGCCGCAGAAATAGTCGTGCAGTCCGGCGCCTTTGTTGGCGTCGTCGATCATGGCCGGCAAGGGATTGCCGCTGTCCAGGGTGTCTAGCATCCCGAACTCCCGCGCCCATGCCCGTATCCCATCGGCGAACCGCTGCAGATACTTTGCGCGCTCGTCGACATGCAGGCGGCTCCACGCAGGAAATGCCGCCTTGGCGGCTGCGACGGCATCCGCCACATCCTCGGCATTCGCAGCCGGCACTTCCGCCAACGGCTGGTCATAGGCCGGATTAAAAGTCACTGCACGCTTGCTCGAGCGGGCTTCCACCCATTTGCCTCCGATCATCATCTTCCAGCCGTGGGTTTCCCTCTCGGCCATTTCCATGACTTTCGATGCGAATGGATTTGCGGTTTTCATGGGTCCTCGACCTATTGCAATTGAATAGCGTTCTATGGGTTTGGTTGGACCTACGCATGCGAATTGCCATGCGTAGGTGCGTCGAGCGCGCGGACCACGCGCGATCAAAGAGTCTCGCTGCTCTGCAAGCTTCCTTAAAGTTGAGACTTACATGCGGCCGACGAAATCGTCCGAACTTATGCTCGCCTTGGGATATGTCTGAATGCTCTGCGTCAGCCCCTGCTTGACGCACATCTCGGCGAAGCGAATTCCGATCGCCTTCGTGTTGACAACCTGAACGCCCGTTGTCTTCGAAAGCTCTTCGGGGCTGACCACATATGGGATCAGCGCGCCGCCGAGCGGAATAATGATCTCGGCACCATCTTCATCGACCAGGGAGCGGATCAACCTTTCGGTGATGCCGTATATCTCCTGCTTGCGCTGCTGGATGTCGCTTCCGTAGATGCCGATCGGCTTGATCGAGCTGACGAATGCATCCAGCCCGTAGCCGCGCAGAATCCGCCATGTATACGGGACGTGGGCGGCAAGGGGGACGGTGATGCCGACCTTATCGGCCAGCGTCAATGCAGCATGCATTGACGCCCGCAACAGGCCGATGACGGGAATGTTCACCGCCAATCTGCCGCCGTCCACCCCAGGATCGAAAGTGTTGCTCTGAATGACTGCATCATAGCCATTTTCGGCGGCCCAAAAGATCTTCCGGATTATCGCCGGCGTTTCCATCATGTGATGGAGACCGTTCAACACACTTTGGTTGCCGATTGTCTCGAACATCTTGGAGCCTTCGAAATCGTCGGGAAATCCGATTTCGATCTTGGTACCCGGTGAGGCATATCCGTTCAGAAGGCGTTCGATGCCTTCAACGTCATATGCGGGGCTCTTTCCTTTTGCGCGCGGCGCCTGATTCAAAAATAAAATTCGCATTAGGTCCTCCCAGGACATTGGAGATCGAATCGCGAGCCAGGACAATAAGGCTCATGTGAAACACCGTTTTTCCAATCTGGAATATCCGTGGCCGAAGGGATCTTACTGAAGAGACGGATGAAACCATTGGTGTCGATGAGAACTGCGCATCTGGCGGACAGGTTTTTCGCCTGTATGGTCATTTCCATCAACTCGCCCTTCAAGCAACGACGCAGACAGACCGCATTTGGTGTCAGCTCGTGCCAGGCATCTGAACAAACATGGTAATCTCGCCGGGGTATCGAGTTATAATTGCCGGCTATGCATTAGCTCAGGTGGCGCTGTCGCAAAGTGAGAAGGCAAGGCTCGCCTAGGCCGACCTATCAGTCGTCCTCGGGCATCGCTTGCACGCAGTGTTTAGCCGGCGTGCAGTTTCCGGGCAGGTCCCGTCATATGCCGTTGGGACTATCTGGCGCCGCCACGCAGATAATCTCTTATGTTTTCAGTCGTCAGCACAACGGAAGAGTCATATTCGGGCGAGTCTTCGATCTGCTCAAGGTCATTGAGGCCCGAATGTTTGAAGACGCGATTGATAGCCGAAATGAGTCGCGCCGGCTTCGATTCATCGGCGTTGAAATGCTGGTGGATCGTGTTCGGCGGGATGTAGATGACGTCGCCCGCCTCCCACTCGAACCGCTTGATCTCATCCTGCGGCTTCCAGAAATACGTGTCGGTGATCTCTACGTCGCAATCCTGATGGAGGTCGTAGCCGCGCCCTTCAACAACATAGAGGCATTCTTCCGCCAGATGCCGGTGCTTGCCTGACCAACTGCCGGGCGGGATGATCTGCATATAGGCGTCGACCGTTTCCATTCGCGTGTTCATTTGCTCGTTGATCAGATGCTTGAGCAGGCCCTGGCGCGACATCTCCCACGGCATCTCTGCCGGACGCACGATCTTCTTGCGCAGCGCGTTGCGCGCCGGCGCCTCGGTGGCATCGTCAAGCAACGCCTGGTAGAGCGCCTTGTTGTCCCCGCCGGCGATCCATCGCGTGTTCTCGCCCCAGGCCATCTCAGTATTCCTCACCGTGGTTGAAGTTTTCTTCCTTCTCGCGCACTACAAAATCTTCGCCTCCGGGCGCAGGACTGGTGTGGCGCGGCTCGACGGTCTTCTGGAACAGCATGTTCATGAACAGGTACATCGGCTTGGTCTTGATGACGAGAGCCCGCGCCGGCTTGGTGTCAGAGGCATTGAAATGCTGGTGCACGCAGTTGTTGTGTACGATCGCGATGTCGCCCGCAGTCCAGTCGTAGCGGATGTTGTCGTGGACCTCGTAGCCGTCCCCGTCGAGGATGTAGAAGGCGGCCTCGTTGACATGGCCGTGCTTCTGACTCTTGCCGCCTGGCCCGTATTCCTCGAGATGCAGGTGGAAGGTCTGGGTGATGCCGTGCTCAGGCTCGACATAGTGACGGCTGTAAGCCTGCGGTCCATCGACGAACTTGATATCCCTGGCCTTGCGCACACGCGGCATGGCGCGCAGACGGTTCAGTTCCTCGGTCAGATTGTACGCGCCTTCGATCGCGCGCACGAACACACGATCCTTCTTCGAGTGATAGTACCCCGCAGGGCCCTCGGCATCATGCGTATGGTGGTGATCGTCCATCACATCTCCCAACTCTCTGCTTCCCGGCGTCTCGTATCGGCCGTGTCGCCATCCACCGGGTCTATTTCCATCGCCGCCTTCTAAAGCGGCTTCGAAGCACAATGACCTCTTGACGGAATCCCGTCGCCGTTATCCTTCAAACCTTCAGCGCTTGTAGGCTCCCAGACCTGGCTTGTAGGTCTTATCATCCAAAAATTGCGACATTGCCTTCTTACGGCCGCCCTCGGGATCGGCGTATTTCAGCGCGTCGCTCTTTGCGTTGAGATAATCGAAGGCCTGTTCCCTCGACATCGAGCGTACGGCGCGGATGGCTTCCTTGGTGTAGCGCAGTGCCGCGGGGCTTTTCGCTTGCAGGCTCTTGGCCAGCTCAAGGACGGTGGGCTTCAGATCCTGGAGCGCGACTGACTTGTTGACGAATTTCATTGCGGCGGCTTCCTTGCCGCTGAACTGTTCGCCGGTGGCGGAATAGTAGATCGCATCCCGATAGTTCATCACCTGAGTGATCGCCCAGGCGACCAGTCCGCCTGGAATGATGCCCCAGTTCACCTCGGATACGCCAAAGGTCGCGTCGTCAGCCGCGATCGCAAAATCGCAGGCGATGACCGGCGTGAAACCACCGCCGAAACAGTAGCCGTGAACCATGGCGATGGTCGGTTTGGGGAAGTTCGAGAGCTTGTCCCAGCGCCAGGAATGGGCCGCACGACGGGCGCGGGCGCGGGCCTTCGGATCGTCTTCGGTTCCGCGGAAATACAGCTTCAGATCCTGCCCGGCACAGAAGTTGCCGCCCGCTCCCGATAGGACAACAACCTTGGTTGCATCGTCTTCTTCAGCCCATTCAAGTGCTTCGCACATGTCCAGGTGCAATTGCGGGCTCATCGCGTTCCGCTTTTCAGGCCGATTCAAGTAGATGAAAGTCGTGCCGCCCTCGCGCTCAACCTTCACGTTCTGAAGCTCGATTACATTCTGAGACATCGCATTCTCCATACCAGCAATTCTTCGTTATGGGCCTTCAGCTGCGAAGCTGGACCTAGGTCATCGAAAAACGTGAGGCCAGAACCAAACCGACCAGCGTTCCTCTCGCAGCAGTTGCTCGGCGGCACTTCTGTCAAAGGATCAATTCCGGTGGAAGCGCACCAACGGAATGATGGAATTGCCGATGAGGAACGATGCCGGCCAAAACCCTTTACTTCCCGCTCGAACCCGTAATGACGATCAGGAATAATGGTCTTTCCCGACATACGGCTTTACTATGTTGGGATGGAGACGTTTCATTACCTCATGGCGTCGATCGAAGCCTAAAAATGCGACTGTGACGGAGGGAGGAGACTTGGTCACACGCATGCTCTCCCTCCATCAACGCCGTCGTTGCGACGGCGTAACCAGACGGAGGAGGCTAATGCCCAGAGCGGTATTCGGCTGGCACCTGAGAAGGAGGAGGCTCGGCCTCGCAATGAATAGGAATCGCGTCGCCGCCTGAAGGCGACCAAAAAATTTGCGACAGTTACAGAGCAGGATTATTCATGATCAAGATAGGCAGAACGAGCGTGCTCACGCTCGGCGTTCTGGTGGCGGCGCTTGCCGTTACCGCAGTCCGCGCAGAAGACATCGATAAGATCGCCCATCTTTCCGGGCCAGACCGCCAGAGCATCCTCGAAGAGGGAGCTCGCAAGGAAGGTTCCGTCATTCTCAGCACTTCGCTCATCGTGGACCAGGCGGCGCGACCACTGGAGGAGGCGTTCGAGGCGAAATATCCGTATATCGACCTCCAATTCTCGCGCAACGATTCCCAGCAGATCATCCAGCAGGTCTTCGCACAGGCGCGCGCCGGCGTCAGTGAAGCCGACGTCGTCGTGGCCAGCACTTCGGCCGCGCTCGCCAAGGCCGGACTGCTGCAGTCGTTCGACTCGCCAGTGCTCGCTGAATACCCTGCTGAATTCATCCAGAAAGACCATCTCTGGGCCTCTATCCGCTTCACCTACACCGGTATCGGCTACAACACCTCCAGGATTTCGGAAGCGGAGGCTCCCAAGACCTGGGAAGATCTGCTCGATCCGAAGTGGAAAGGCCGCATGGTCTGGACCGACAGCCAGGAGACCGGCGGGCCGCTGGTGATCAACTATCTCATCAAACTCTGGGGCAAGGAGAAGGCAGAGGCCTATTTCGACAAGCTCGCCAAGCAGGACGTAGCCGCTCTGACCGGAAGCGTCCGGGCGGCTCTGGATCAGGTGATCGCAGGCGAGCACGACATATTGCTGTCGGCCGCTCTGCATCATGTGATCATCAGTCATGAAAAGGGCGCCCCGGTCTGGTTCGTCTCGCCCAATCCAACGCTTGCTCGCCCTGACCATATCCAGTTGCTGAAGACGGCGCCGCATCCACATGCCGCAATGCTCTTTATCGACTTCCTGCTCTCCAAGGCGGGTCAGCATTTCCTCGCTGACGCAAACTATATCCCGGCCCATCCCGACGTCGCACCGCCAGAGGCGCAGCGGCCGACCGTACCGGCCCTGAACGGCCGCGACATGCTGCTGGTTACGCCGGAGGATTCGCAGCAGATGCAGGCGGACACGATGGAAATATTCAAGAAGACCTCGCGCTGACCAAGGGCCGGGCCGGCGCCGTGCCACCCGCTGAACGAAGCCCCTGATCGCATGACCGTTACCGGACGTGGCCGAGCGCCGCGTCCGCTTCTCAGCCGCACCCTTCACAGAGTGCCGACAGCATTATCGGGACGCCGAAACATGGCAATGCAGAATACCGACATGAGCAATATCGCTCCCGCGATGATCCTACCCGGACATAGCCGGCGTTGGACGCCGCCACCACCGAGTGTGATCGTGCTGCTGGTGGTCCTTGCCGTCCTCGTGCTCCCCCCCGTAGCCTATCTCATTATCTCCAGCCTCTATACCACCACCTTCCTCGGCTATTTCGACGAGTTCACTTTCGCGCACTTCACCGGGATACTCGACAACCCGCGCTTCTTCGCCAACCTTCTCAATACCGCGATCTATTCCGTCGGTGCGGCGATCGTCGCCATTGTCATCGGGGTTGTAATCGCCTGGATCGTGGAACGAACGGATACGCCGCTGCGGCGCTATATGATCGTCGTGTCGGTCGTCTCGCTCGGCACACCGCACGTTCTTTACACGGCCGCCTGGCTGCTCGTGCTCGGACGGGCGGGACCGCTCAATGCGATCCTGATGGCGCTGACCGGCAGCAATCAACCGGTTTTCGACGTCTACTCGATGGTCGGAATGATCCTGATCGAAGGCTTCATCTGGACGCCGCTTGCATATCTGCTCCTGTCGGCGGTGCTGCGATCATCCGATGCGAGCCTTGAGGAGGCCTCCATGATGAGCGGTGCCGGAGTTCTCCAGACCTTCCTGCGCATCACGCTGAAGCTCTGCATCCCCGGTATTCTCGCCTTGATGCTCCTCGTTTTCATTCGTTCGTTCGAATCCTTCGAGGTACCGGCGCTGGTCGGGCTGCCGGGTGGCGTCTCGGTGATCACCACCGATATTTTCGACGCTGTCAATTCGCGCACGCCGCCGGACTACGGGCAATCGGCCGCCTTCTCGGTGATACTGCTCTTGTTGGTGATGATCCTGCTGCGCTGGTACAGCCGCATCTCGCGCCACGCCGAGCGTTACCAGACGATCACCGGGAAGGGCTTCCGGCCACGGGTGATCGACCTCGGGCGCTGGCGCTACCTCGCCGCCGCCATCCTTATCGGTTTTATCGGGCTCGTCATCGTCTTGCCGGTCGGCATGGTGCTGTGGGCGTCGCTGCTGCCCTATTACGACGGCATCAACACTGCATCGCTGACACGGGTAACCCTCCACAACTATGTCCTCGTCGCGCAGTCCTATTCGTTTCGAAGTTCGATCCTCAACACGTTGATCGTCGGCGTCGGCGCGGCCACGCTCTCCTCCGGCGCCGGCGCCTTGTGCGCGTGGCTCGTCGTCCGGCGCGTCCGCGGTGCGTGGCTGCTCGATCAACTCGCCACCCTGCCGCTGATCTTTCCGTCGATCGTGCTCGGCGTGGCCTTCCTCCAGATCTTCCTGAATACACCCTTCGGGCTCTACGGCACGGTGCTGTCGATCGTCATCGCCTCGTTCGTCCACTACCTGCCCTACGGCATGCGCTATGCCTACACCGGTGCGCTGCAGATAAACCGGGAACTGGAAGAAGCATCCGGTGTCGCCGGCGCCCGCACGTGGACCACCTTCGTGCGGATCGTCGTGCCGCTGCTGCTGCCGCCGATCGTAACCTCCTGGCTGCTCATCTTCCTGCTGTCCGTCCGCGCGGTTTCGATGCCGCTGCTGCTCGCCGGGCCGCATTCGCAGTTGGTGGCCGTGACGCTGTTCGACCTCTGGAGCAACGGTCAGATTAACGAGCTGGCCGCCATGGGCCTCACTTGGATGGCGTTCATGACGGTGGTCAGCGTCATCCTCTATATTCTCTCGAGGCGCTTCGGCCTCTCCGTCCATTGATCGATCCTGGAGCGATGATATGTTGGCGCTGGAAAACCTTTACAAGCGATATGTTACCTCCGATGGCACGGCGGGCGGCATATTCGGCATCGACTTCGAGGTTGCCGAGGGTGAGCTCTTCACCCTCCTCGGCCCTTCCGGCTGCGGCAAGACGACAACGCTGCGGTCAATCGCGGGATTAGAGTTGCCGGACCGTGGAGTTATCCGGCTCGCGGATCGCAGCCTCTTCAACGCCGAGGCCGGCGTCTTCACTCCGATGTATGACCGCGACATCGGCATGGTATTCCAGTCCTATGCCATCTGGCCGCACCTTAACGTCTTCGAGAACGCCGCCTATCCGCTGCGCGTCTCGCGACGGAAACGCATGGCCGAAAGCGAAATCCGTAAGCGCGTCAGCGACGTTTTGGACGTGGTCGGCCTCGCCCGTTACATCGACCGCCCTTCGACTCAGCTCAGCGGCGGCCAGCAGCAGCGGTTGGCGCTCGCCAGGGCGCTCGTGCGCGAGCCAAAGCTAATGCTCCTCGATGAGCCGCTGTCCAATCTCGATGCGCAGCTGCGCGAGCAGATGCGCGATGAACTGAAGCGACTCCAGAAGGAATGGGGCGTCACCTCGATCTACGTCACGCACGACCAGGCCGAAGCCCTCGCCCTCTCTGATCGGATCGCGGTGATGAACGAAGGACGCGTCGTCCAACTCGGAACTCCGAAGCAGATTTACCACGAACCCAACAGCGAGTTCGTCGCCAACTTCATAGGCAAGAGCAACATGCTGAGTGCCACCGTGCAGAGTGCGCCGGCGTCGTGTGATATTGGCAGCGTCATGATACCGATCGGGCCACTCCGCTGCCGCTTCCGCCATCCGGCCGCGGCTAACGACAGCGTATCGATCGTGGTCCGCCCGGAAAGCATTACGCTCAGCGCTTCGTCACCCAAAAAGATCGATGGCGCCAACCGGTTCGAAGGAACGGTGCTCGGCGAGACTTTTCTCGGCGAACTTCTGGAGTATAAAGTGGTCATGGGACACGATCTCAGCCTCACGGTCCGCTGCGCACCCGTGGCTGGCGTGGACGTCGGCTCCACTGTGACGATCTGTCTGCCGGAGACCGCGACGGTCGCGCTGCCCTCGGCTGCCTCCCGGGCATGAGGGGTCCGGCGCCGTCACAGTCCGCGGCGTTGTGACGTTGTCGATGCTGCCCGAGGCCGAGGACAGAGAGAAAGCAGCCGGGTTTGATATACGTTCGAGACCTTCAGCTCTTCATCAAGGTGGTGAATCTTGGTAGTTTTTCCGCCGCCGGCAAGGCCCTCAACCTCTCGGAATCTGCGGTTAGCAAGAGCATTGCCCGGCTGGAGCGTTACCTCGACGTCAAGCTGATACACAGAACGACCCATACACTGTCCATCAGCGACGCTGGCCAGGAATTCTACAACGGCTGCGTCCGCGGCTTGCGCGAGATCGAGCAGGGTCGCGCTGCTGCCGACTGCCTCAGTATAGAGATGAAGGGCGACATCAGAATCCATTCGTCGCCCGGCGCCGGCCAGATCCTGGTCTGGCCCCTGATCCTGGAATTCATGAATAGCCATCCGGACATCCGGATCGAGATGGTCTTCGGCAAGCCGGGCCTCGACATGATCGAGCACGACTTCGACATCGGCTTTCGCACCAATGACTTGACGCGCGAGGGGAATCCGGGATCGCCCAACATCCGCCGCCGATCGCTCCGGCCGGTTCCGTACCGGATCGTTGCGTCACCCGCCTATCTGGAGCGCAAGGGCCGTCCGGAGCGGCCCGAGGATCTGCTCGACCACAATTGCCTAGTGCTAC
Source organism: Rhizobium sp. SVR5-9E (assembly GCF_056755095.1). Lineage (NCBI taxonomy): Bacteria > Pseudomonadati > Pseudomonadota > Alphaproteobacteria > Hyphomicrobiales > Rhizobiaceae > Rhizobium > Rhizobium sp. SVR5-9E. Next base: position 275,787 of record NZ_JBNDHS010000001.1, read on the forward strand.
TCAACCAGCCTCAGTCAGATGAATGGAGTTTTGCCGATGGCGACGGGCAGAAGCTACTGCGCGTCAATGGCGCCTTGCGGTCAAACAGCCCGCTGGTCATCCGGGAGGCGGCGACGAACGGCTTCGGCGTCGCGCGGATGCTGAACTTTGCCGCGGACGATCTGATTGCCCAAGGCGCGCTGGTGAGCCTGTTCGAAGACCGAATCATCACGGACCAGCAACTACAGCTCCTGTTCCCGAACTTCGAGAAGCTGCCGACGAAAATACGCGTACTCATCGACTTCTTGGTCGAGAGGCTATCAGTCGGACAGTCGGGATAACGAGCCGAGGGGATGCATCCGCATTCGAATCTTCCGTAGCCTCGACATAACACTGCAACTTGCCGATCGTGTTACCGGCGTGCTTAACCTCGATTTCAAGGATTTCCGCGGCCCGTTCCGGTAGCCGCGCAGCGACGGTCGCCGCCGGCGCCCGCCGATCAGTTGCTCGTCCGCCGGATTGAGCGAAGCCAGCCAGCCGTCGTTTTCGCTTCGCTCAGTTGGCCATCAATCAGCATCCGGGAAACCAAGAAATCAGCGGCTGGCAGTCTCACGCAAAAGTGCACTCAGACGCAGGCGCCACTCGCAAGGAGCTTGCCGTGGCCCTCTACCGGCTCCCTCACGTCTAGTATGCTCAAGACGTTCCATTGCATGGCCGTCTGATTGCAGATCGCCGGCTTGCCGAACTCTTCCTCCAGCTTCTCCACGACCGGCTGCGAAATCCAGGCGCCCCCGCCGATGTAGAGGCCGTCGGCTTCGGGGAATTGCTCAAAGGCCCTCCGGCCGAGTTCATAGGCCAATTCCATGCTGTTTTGAGAACGCATGCGCACGAAATCCTTCGGTGCCATGGACTGGCTGGAAACGCCGGCCATGGAAACCCCTTCGCGAGCCATGAAAGCGCCGAGCGACGCATTCATCTCGTCCGTCCACTTGTTGGCGACGACGACGTTACGCAGACCGAGGTGCCGCATCGCTGCAGTGACGTTGCCCACCTGAGAGACCGCAGGCACGCCCGCGCGCGCAGAGATATGATCCATCAGCCGGTCGTGGCCCTCGATGCCGATCAGGAGCGGCAGCGGAACGCCGGCCATGACAATGATGTCGACGCCGCGCTCTGTCAGGCTGTCGACCAGCCTGTCGACGGGTTCGTACACGCGCTCCACATCCTCTTTGGAGAATTCGCCGAGACCGACCGGCGTCATCACCATCATGACGCCGGGTGGTGCGAGGCGATAGAATTCATATGGCTGATTGTCGATAACAGGTAACGGCGCCAGATACCCGATCTTCTTGCGCGGGACGAATTCTTCGAACACTTAGCTGCTCCTTGGAGACACAAAAACAATAGCATGAACCCGCCCATCGCAGGCGTGGCCGCCGTGTCGCGACGGCCGCCAGTCATCACTGGCCGGACCGCAGGAAAACCTCCTTGAAGAGGGCGGACCACTCCTCGAACTCCTGTATGTAGTTCGGCCGGTTGGAGAGATAGATCTTTTCCTTCGGAGATGTTCCCGTCTGCATGTCGGTGCGAGGCGACGAATAGCCGAGCGTCTTGTACATTTCCTGCCCCTCCTTGGACATCAGGAAATCCGCAAAGAGCATCATCGCGTGCGGATGAGGAGCCCGCGAAGCGAGTGCGACACTTGTATCCGTGACGGTGACCGGCCCGAGCGCGCGCCATGCGACCGGCGCCCCCGCCTTCTGGCTCGCCAGAATGTGAGAGTCATAGACATTCGGAGATATGGCGACCTCGCCGGAGACGAGCAGGTTTGCCAGCGCGCGGCCCGTCACCTCATAGACCCGGATATCCTGCTTTTTGAGCTGACGCACGAAATCAGGTCCCTTGGAGATTACAAGGGAGCCAATCCAGTTTCCGGTGGTTGAGAGCGATCCGGAGACCGCCATCTTGCCCTTCCACTTGGGATCGAGCAGGTCGTCGAACGTCTTCGGAACGTCCGCTTCGGCAACGAGCTTGGTGTTGTAGCCGAGGACCGGATAGGATTCGCGCACGACGATCCAGTTCCCGTTCGTCTCCTTGGCGTTGTCGGGAAAGTTCGCTGCCTCGGGCGAGTAGAATGGCAGCAGTGCCCCGTTGTCGCGCGGCACAATCAGGCCGTAAGCCGACAGTTCGAAGCCATCGACGGCGAAATAGCCAGCACGGTATTCCTCGAAGACCCGGCGGGCGATATCAGACGCGCTGGCGCGCAGCTGCTCGACGGCAATGAAAGGGTATTTTTCATGGAACTTGGCAACGAGCGGATCGATCTGCGTGCCAGTCGTATAGATCACCAACTTGCCCTCGGCCTTCGCGCCGGCTTCGAGCATCGCCTGGCGGTCTTCGCCATGGTAGTTGGCCACCTCCTTCACCTTATCCGCATCCTGCGCCCAGGCCGGGGCGAGCAAGACAGACGCTGCAATCAGGATACCGGTGCCTAACGCGACCAAGGCGCGTCGGTAAGCGAATGTGAACATCGATTCCTCCATGGGTTGGCCGCTTTCGCCTGCGCGAAAGCCGCAGTCATCAGTTGCTCCGGCATCGGCCTCCCCGCCGCCGGCCCCGGGACCAGGCCCGGCTAAAAATTCGGCCTGACGGCCATAATCAGCGCACGACCTTTCCCGGCGCGCTCCTCCGAAGCGCCAAGGCTTTTCGCTCAGATTTCCGAGCGGTCGGGCACCTCAGGCGCTGACCGCCTCGACACGCTTCGCGCTTGACGCTGCATCCTCCGGCAGAAGGACGCAGCGATGGGCCGGAAGTTGCAGCCGGATGGTATCGCCCACCTTCGACACGAAGTCCGGATGGGCTCTTACTTTGAACGCATGTCCGCCGATACGCGTCTCGATCTCCGTACATTCGCCGAGATAGGTGAGCCCCTCTACCCGAGCGACAACGGTGTTTTCAGCCTCCACCGACCCCGCATGGGAAACGGATACGTGCTCCGGCCGCATGGCGACCAAAACCGGCGCTCCGCGCTCCGCGAGCGTGCCGGCCATGCATGACAGGATGCCGATGGGCGTCTCGACCCGGCGGCTAGCCGGCGCGTCCGCCGTTGCCGGGATGCGATCGAGCACCTTACCGGGAATGAAGTTGGTCGAACCGATGAACTTCGCGACAAAGCGGTTGGCCGGCCTTTCGTAGATCTCCTTCGGCGAACCGATCTGCTGCACCTTTCCGTCGTTCATCACCGCGATGACATCCGACAGCGCCAGCGCCTCGAACTGGTCGTGGGTGACATACAGGCTGGTGATATTCAGCTCCTGCTGCAGCCGTTTCAACTCGCTGCGCATGTCCTCGCGGAGCTTGGCGTCGAGATTGCTCAGCGGCTCATCGAGCAACAGCAGCTTCGGCCGGCGCACCAATGCACGGGCGAGCGCCAGGCGCTGCTGCTGGCCGCCCGAGAGCTTGACGGCGTCGCGGGAGGCGAGATGCCCGAGGTGGACGCGTTCCAGTGCATCGTTGACGCGCTGCACGATCTCGGCCCGCGGCGGCACCGGCTGTGCCACCTTCAGAGCAAAGGCTACGTTGTCGAAGACATTCATGTGCGGCCAGATGGCATAGGACTGAAAGACCATGCCGAAGTCGCGGCGATGCACGGGCACGTTGATTCGCCGGGCCGGCGCGAACACCGTCGTGCCGCCGATCCGGATCTCGCCACGCTGGGCGTGTTCCAGACCCGCTATGCAGCGCAGCGTGGTCGTCTTGCCGCAGCCCGACGGGCCGAGCAAGGTGAACAGCTGCCCCTCCGCGACGCTGAAGGTCACGCCGTCGACGGCGTTGAACTTCGCACCGTCGCCTCCGGTGAACTGTTTGCTGACATTTGTGACTTCCAGCACGTGACTTTCTCCAGTTTCTGTGCGGCCGCGAGACGGCGGAGACGATGCTTCAGGCCTTCAGGCCTCTCTTTCCTGACAGGCGCATGAAAAATACGCCCATGACCGTGACGCCGATGCAGATGACAATGCTGAGCGCCGCCAGTTCCGGTATCTCGCCATTATTCCAGAGATCGAGGATCACGATGGAAGCGATCGAATTTCCGGGACCGGAGAGAAGGATGGCAGTCGAGAGATCGCGGATGGCATGCATGAACACATAAATCCATGTCGCCAGGACAGCCGGCATCGTCAGCGGCAGCACGATCTTGCGGAGCACGGTCCAGGGAGGCGCACCGCTCGCCCGCGCGCTCTCCTCCAGGTCTTTGTGGATCGTCAGTATGCCCGAATAACAGAAGCGCATGCCGAACGGCATGAACTTGAGGAGGAACGCGAGAACCAGGACCCAGATCGTGCCGTAGATCGGAATCCAGCGCGTCAGGAAGAGGGCCAGGATCATGATGGCTATGCTGGCGACGATACCCGGAAAGACAAGCGGCAGCGACGCCAGCACATCGAGCGACCACCTCGCCGGATGACGGCTGCGGATCACCATCCAGGCGAGGAGCAGAGTGAAGCCGGCGACCACGGTAGCGCTGATCGAACCTATGACGACGCTGTTCCATATGCCGGACAGAATGTTGGCCCGGCTCCAGATGGAGATATAGTTGTCGAATGACATCGTCTGGAAAGCGTCGAGCGACGGCGAGCCGTAGAACGGCAGGAACGAGGCGTAGAGCATCACGAGCACAGGCATGGCCAACGAAAGCGGAATGATCAGCACGACGGCCGCGCAAAGCCATCTCCATCTGCCGAGTTCAATGCGCGCGGGACGAAAACCCTTGCCGGTCACAGTCGCATAACGAGCGCTCTCGCGCGTCGATCGGTAATACCAAACGAGCGGCAGGGCAACGACGCCCATCAGCAGCACGGAATAGGCCGTTGCTTCTCCGTAGCTCGGAACGAAGCCGGAATGCATGGCATGGTAGATCGCCGTCGTGATCGTCTCGACATGGCCCGGCGTGCCGATCAGCAGCGGAACCTCGAAGGATTCGAGCGAGCGGATCAGCGCCAGCAGGAAAACCGCCATGATGCTTGGCCGGGCGAGCGGCAAGGTCACATACCAGAGCATCTGCCAGCGGCGCGCGCCGCAGGCCGACGAAGCCTCCTCAAGCGAGGGGTCCATCGCCATGAGCGGCGGCAGCGCCAAAAGGAATGCAACAGGCGTCCACAGGAGACCTTCGACGAAGATCATACCGCCGATGCCATAGAGATGAAGCGGCGCCGACTCGAGCCCAAAAGCGTGCATCAGCCAGATATTGATCAGCCCGTTGTTGGGGCCGAGAAGCATTATCCAGCCGATGCCTTTGACGATGAGAGGCGCGGCGAGCGATAGGAAGGCGCCGACATAGACTGTTTGGCGGAACGGCACGTTGGTCCTCACCACAAGCCAGGCGGCGCTGAAGCCAAGTACTATTGATAGGCATGACGAGCCAATGGAGAATATCAGCGTCGTCTGCCACAGATGCCAGCCGCTGAGCTGGAGGACTCTGAGGTAATTTCCAAAAGTGTAGCTGCTCTCGCCCAGCCGCTGGACTTGGAAACTTGTCTGCAGAAGGAAGACAAACGGCGGTAGGACTATGCTGGCCGTGACCGCGATGAGCACCCAAAGCCCAATGTTGCTCCAGTTGAAATTGCCGAACCAGTCGCGGCCCTCCTCCTGCGGCGCTTGCGTCAAGGCCATACGGCCAAGAGCGTGCACCTTCATACGCTCATCAGTCACTTGCTCGATTCCCTCCCTGAAATCTTCAGTGCTTTTTTCTTGCTCGTATGAGCTGCAGAGTTTTGGGTCCTCCACCCAAGCTCGGGTAATTCTAAGATTTTTAACTACGGAGGCGCGCCAGGCGAAGCGCTATTTCGGAAAGACCATCTTTCCATCTGGGAACAAATCGTTGTGCGAGCAAACCGTTCCGGCTGACGTTGCCGATCTCTACGGCCTTTCGCAGCCTGCCAGGTGAAAGACATGGCTAGGTTGGACGAACTGAAACAACATCCGACTCCGGGCAAGGTCTATCGCAGGGCGGAGCCGAATGAATGCCATCGCCATCATTGATGCAAAGTCTGTGACAAATCAAACGAGGCTAATCCTCGTCCGTTAAGAACACCCTGAAGGTCATTTCATAACGACCGACCGCACCGATTTATAAAGAAAGATTATAAATTTTCCTTTACTATTGACCTTGTTATACCCCGCTTGCGATAGTACCGAGCGGCGTCGGACAGCGCTGGCCGATTGCCACATCTATTCTTATGAGAGGGTAAGTAATGATATTGAAAACACTTTTGACGGCCGTTGCCGCCGCAGGCTTGCTGTATACCGGCGCGAATCCGGCTTCGGCCCAGTCCTATCCGGACCGGCCGATCACGATTTATGTCGGGCTGGCCGCCGGAGGCGGCACCGACCTTTTGGCGCGCGCAATTGCCGATAACATGCAAAGAACGCTTGGACAGCCGGTTGTTGTGGAAAATCTTCCCGGAGCCAGCGGGACGATCGCCGGTCAGAAGGTAGCTACGGCTAATCCCGATGGCTATACCTTGCTCGTTGTGTCGGCGAGTGAAGCCATCCTGCCAAGCATCCGCGACGACCTCCCTTATGACTTGAGGAAGGCATTCGCGCCCATCGATGTGCTCTCGGAAAGCCCCTATCTCGTCACCGTAACGAATAGCTTTTCCGCCAAGTCACTCAGGGATTTCATTGATGTCGCAAAAGCTTCGCCGGGCACTGTGAATTATGGTACGGCCGGTGTCGGCAGCCATGCTCATATCGTTACTGCGGCGCTTGGGCTTCAAGCAGGAATCGATATGGCGCACATCCCGTTCAAGGGTAATGCGGAGGCTTCGGTCGCCGTGGCCTCAGGCACTGTCGATCTCAGCCTGATCACGCCAACGACGGCCGGACCGCTCATTGAAGCAGGCAAGATACGGCCGCTGGCAATCACCTCGCAGGAGCGCGCAAACTCCTTTCCCGACGTGCCGACTGTTTCGGAAGCGGGACTTCCCGGTTTTGCTTATGGCACCTGGTATGCTTTGCTGACCACGGCCAACACCCCGGATGCCGTCGTTGCGAAATTGCACGACGCAACCGAAAAGGCCCTGGCATCACCGGAACTCTCCAATTTCCTTAAAACAAACGGCATGACAAAACGCGGCGGGACTTCAGCCGCAGCTGCAGAATTTATCAATTCGGAAGTTGACCGCTACGGAAAGGTCATCAAGGACGCGGGCATCAAGATCGAATGATCATATTTGATCTCATCGATTCTAAGGAACGGCGGCCAATTCGGCCGTCGTTTATCAGGCCTCCTTGAGCAAAGACTCTCGCGTGACGAGTTCATCACTCAACGGGACGAGGATCCCTTCAAATCGAGCAGTCACCATTGCAGCAAAGGCAGCACTGGCATGCGAAGGGAGAATCCCGCGCCGTCTTAAAAGCACGATATGGCGGAAGCAATCGCTGATCTTGCGACAATGAAGCCCTGTCTTCGCACGCAGTTCCATGGCGGCCGAAGGCAAGACCGTCAGACCAAACCCCGCCCGGACCAAGCCCACCGCGCTCGCGGAGTTCATGACCTCCTTCACTGGAAACACAAAGGGCGTGCTGCTAGCAAGTGATGCCTCGATGGATCGTCGCACGCTGCTGTGGGTGCTAACGAGCACCAACGGGTATTCCACCACCTTCTGAATTGTCACCTCTGGCAAACGGCCAATGT